>NZ_JAPFGX010000009.1:0-79818 GCF_059803575.1 Sphingomonas sp. URJC2 | reverse complement strand
GCCCGCCGGTCAGCGCCTCCAGCCGCAGCCACAGCCGCGAGGCGACGGCGGGGCCGCGCGCATCGCGCGCCGCGCGGGTGATCAGCAGCTGCGGCGCGCCCATCGCCCCGGCAAAGCCGTGCGCGGCAAGGCCGATCCGCGTTTCCAGCCCCGGCAGCCCCAGATCGGCGCGGATGCGCGGCGCAAGCCAGGGATCGGGCGGTGGGGCCGCCGGCCACACGCCCTCGTTCAGCCCGCCCAGCACCATCAGATCGGCCTGTTGCAGCCGTGCCTCGATCAGCCCCCAGATGAAGATGCGCGGATGCCCGCCCTGAGGCGGGCGCACCGCGACCGCGTCCATCAGGTCGGCGAGCAGGGGTGCGAGCGCATCGCGGGTGATCGCGGCCGGGCCGGCGGCGGCATGTTCCTCGATCCGGGCGAGCAGATCGGCCGCTGCCCGCCCCGCCGCGCGCGCCCAGGCGGCATCCCCGGCCAGCCGCTCCGCCGTCTCGCGCACCGCCGCGACCACTGCGCCCAGCGTCAGCGGCCCGGCCAGCGCCTCGGCCAGCGGGGCGAGCAGCGCCGTCATCTCGGCATCGAGGCCGAGCGCCGCCAGTCCCGGCGCCGGGCGTGGGCCGCGCAGCCTGAGGTCGAGCGCGCGCACCCGGTCGAGCCAGGCCGCCCGCCCCTCGCCGGCGCGGACCAGCGGGTGCTTGAGCAACGCCAGCAGCGCGGTCGGCGCGAAATCCTCGGCCGCCGCCTCGATGATCGCGCGCAGCAGCGTGCCCGGCGGCGTGCGCGACAGGGGCTGGCCGGCGGAATCGTCCGCCTCGATCCCCCAGCGGCGCAGATGCGCGACGACGCGCTGCGCCAGCCCCCGGTCGGGCGTCACCAGCGCCGCCGTCCGCTCGGGCGTTTCCAGCGCCTCGCGCAGCGCGATCGCAATCGCCTGCGCCTCTTCGGCCGGGGTCGCGACCTCGAGCAGGCGGATGCCCGCCCGGTCGCGCTCCTTGGCGGGCAGGCCGGTCCATTTGACCGTCGCCTCGGCCGGGGCGAGCGCGTTCGAGATCAGCCGGCTGCGCCCGGCGCGCGCGGCATGGCCGCCGCCCCAGCGCCAGCGCACCACCTCGTCCCGGCCAATGCCCATCCGGTCGAGCAGCAGCTTCAGATGATATTGGGGATGCGTCTCGATGGCGCGCGGCCGGACCCCGGTGTCGGGATCGGGATCATGCGGGCCGAGCGAATCCCATTCATCGCGCGGCATCGCGATGTCGAGCGCGTCGAACACCACCGCGCCGCGCGGCGAAAAGGCGATGGTGCGCAGCAAGGCCGCGACCGCCGGGGCCGCGGTCGAAATCCCCGCCGCGATCACGAACCCCGGCGGCGGAACGTCGCGCCAGCGCCGCGCCGCACGGTCGAGCAGCCGGTTGCGCCGGTCAGCGAGGTCGATCCGCCCGAGCCGCGCCAGCTCCGCCGGCCAGCACGTCAGCACCAGTTCGAACAGGATCAGCGCGCGCGCCCAATGCACCGACAGCCGGTCGCCGGGATCGAGCGCCGCCAGCCGCGCCGGATCGATCCGCTCGACATGCAGCTGATCGAGCGTGCGGCCCAGCTCGGCGGCCAGCCGCATCGCCTCGGCCATGCCGGGCGGGTTGCCGGCCCGCCCTTCGGCCTCGATGATCAGCCGCGCGAGGATCAGCTGGCGTTGCAACGGATCGATGGCCGGCGGCACCGGTTCGACCGAGCCGATGGGGTCGAGCAGCGCGCCCAGCCGCTCATCAAGGTCGATATCGCCGACCGGGACCAGCCGGGGCAGCAGCAGCCCGCGTTCGGCCCGGCGGACAAAGGCATCGGTGATCGCGCGCGCGGCGCGGCTGTTGGGCGTGAGGATCACCCCCTGCGCCAGCGCCAGCGGATCGCCGCCATGCCGCGCCATCACCCCCGCGACGAGCGCGTCGGCAAATGACCGGTGCGGGGGGATGGTGAAAACCTGCGGGCGCACGCCGGATGGTTAGCGCGCCCCGCCGCCGCCGTCATCCGGCCAAGCAACCAAAGCGGTATTATTCGCTGGCGAGCATCGCCTCGGCGCGCTTGACCGCGCCCGGGGTGCCGACATCGAACCACAGGCCATTATGGACGATGCCGAAGGCGCGCCCGGCGGCAATCGCGCGGTCCCAGAGCAGGTTGAGCGAGAACGGCTCCTCGGCCACGCCGGCAAACAGCCGCGGCGACAGGATCTGGACGCCGGTGAACACGAACGGGGCCATGCGCATCGGCCGCCGCCGCGTCAGCCGGCCCAGCCCGTCCATGTGAAAATCGCCGCGTCCCTGATGGCAATGCGCGCGCGCCAGCGGCACCAGCAGCAGCAGCGCGTCCATCGCATCGTCATCGAACCGGGCGGCGAGCGCGCGGATCGAATCGACCGGGCCGTCGACCCACAGATTGTCGCTGTTGACGACCAGAAACGGATCATCGCCGATCAGCGGCAGCGCGCGGACGATCCCGCCCCCGGTTTCGAGCAGCCGGGCACGCTCGTCCGACACCAGAATCTCAAGGCCATGCCCCCGGCGCTTCAGATGCGCCTCGAGCGCATCGGCCAGATAATGGACGTTGACGACCGCGCGGCCGATGCCCGCCGCGCGCACCCGGTCGAGTGCATGGTCGAGCAGCGTCTGCCCCGCCACCTCGACCAGCGGCTTGGGCCGGGTCGCGGTCAGCGGGCGCATCCGTTTGCCCAGGCCCGCCGCCAGCACCATCGCGGTGCCGGGAACGGCCGCATCGGGCTGGGGCCGGATCGCCATCGGGCGGGCATAGCGGCTCATCCGATCCGCGCTCCCGCCCGCCGGTCGGCAGGGACATGGCGGTCGAACCAGCCGCGCACCGGGGTCAGCGCCGGATGGGCGAGATCGCGCTCCAGATAGCGCCAGACGCGGGGCAGCAGCTCCAGATAGCGCGGCTTGCCGTCGCGCCGCGCCAGCCGGGCGAAAATGCCGATAATCTTGGCGTTGCGCTGCGCGCCGAGCAGCGCATAGGCGGTGGCGAAATCGCCCGCCGGATCGGCGGCGGCGACATAGCGGTCGAACATTTCGGCCTCGACCGCCTCGGCCACGTCGCGGCGCGCATCCTGAAGCAGCGACACCAGATCATAGGCCGGATGCCCGGCGAGCGCGTCCTGAAAATCGAGCAGGCCGAGCGCGTCGACGCCGCTGCGCCCGGCGATCAGCATGATGTTTTCGGCATGGTAATCGCGCAGCACCGTGACCGAGCGGTCATCGGCAAGCGGGGCCAGTGCCTCGGCCCAGACGGCGCGGTAGCTGTCCTGATCGACGCTCAGGCCGACCGCGGGCGCATACCATTCGGTGAACAGCCCGACCTCGCGCAGATATTCGGCGGCATCATAGGGGCGCAGCCCGTCGGCGGCGGGATGGCGGTGGAGATTGACGAGCAGATCGATCGCCGCGCCATAGACCGGCCGTTCGGCGGCCGGATCGGCATCGACGGTCTCGCGCATCCGCACATCGCCGAAATCGTCGATCAGCACCAGCCCGCGCGCCAGATCGGCGGCGAGCGCGCGCGGGGCGTTGAGGCCGATCCCGGTCAGATGCCGGGCGATGGCGATGAACGGGCGCGGATCTTCGTGCGGCGGCGGCGCATCCATCAGCACCGCCTGCCCCTTGGGTCCGAACACGCGGAAATAGCGGCGGAACGATGCATCCCCGGCCAGCGGCTCGATCCGCGCATCGGGCCAGCCGGCGCTGGCGAGGAAATCGGGCGCGGCGGCAGGCGGAATCATCGGCGGAGGGGTCAGGCTGGCCATCGTGCTTCCCATGCCGCCGGCAGGGCGGCTGTCAAGGCGCGGCCGCCATCCGCCGCCGGGTCGATGCGCAGGCGGAGCGCCCCGGCCAGCAGCGCCGATGCGCCCAGCCGTTCGGGCCATTCGATCAGCAGCAGATGATCGGCGATCAGATCGTCAAGGCCAAGCTCCCCCGCCTCGTCCGGGTCGTCGATCCGGTAGAGATCGACATGCGCGACCGCGATCCGCGTTTCAGGCGGCGCATAATGCTGGACGATGGCAAAGCTGGGGCTGGGCGCTTCGCCGGCAAGCCCGAGTGCCGACAGAATGCCGCGCGCCAGCGTCGTCTTGCCCGCGCCGAGATCGCCGGACAGGGCGACGACATCGCCGGGGCGCAGCCGCGCCGCCAGCGCCGCGCCGAAATCGAGCGTCGCCTGATCGTCGGCCAGATGGACCGGGGGCATGAGCTTCGGGGCCAAGGACTCAGCCTCGCGGCAGTTCGATGGTGACGGCGGTCCCCTCGCCAGGGGCGGAGATCAGCGTCAGCTCGCCGCCATGCGCCTCGACGAACTGGCGGGCGAGCGGCAGGCCGAGGCCGAGCGACGCGCCGCGTTCGCGCGCCTCGCCGGTGCGGCTGAACCGGTCGAACGCCCGCGCCTGCGTGCCCGCATCCATGCCGGGGCCATTGTCGGACACGGCGATGCGCGCATGATCGCGGTCGCCCTCGCCCTTCAGCACCACCTGCCCGCCTTCGGGGGTGAAGCGCACCGCGTTGCGCAGCAGATGGTCAAGCGCCTGCCGCAGCCGGCGGGCATCGCCGCTGACCGACCCGAGCGAGGGATCGAGCGCAACCTCGAACGCCAGCCCCTTCTCGCCCGCCTGCGGGGCGATGGCGGCCGCCGCCTCGCGCGCCAGCCGGGCGAGGTCGACCGATTTGCGTTCCAGCGGCAGTGCCCCCGCCTCGCTCTGCGTCAGGTCGAGCACATCGTCGATCAGCGATCCCAGCCGGGCGACCGATTCGAGGATCGCGGTCACATAATCGCCGGCAATCGGGCTCAGATCCCCGGCATAGCCGCCGGCCAGCATCTCGGCGAACCCGCCGATCGACGTCAGCGGCGTGCGCAGTTCATAGGACATGTTGGCCACGAACGCGGTCTTGACCCGGTCCGCCGCCTCCAGCGCCTCGTTCTTCTCGCGCAGCGCCGCCTCGATCCGGCGGCTGTCGGACACGTCGAGCATCGTGAACAGCGCATTGCCGTCGGGCAGCGGCACCGCCGCAAACTCGAAATGCCGGCCATCCTTCATCGCCACCCGGCCGCTGCGCTGCTTGCGTTCGATGGTGGCGACGCGCACCAGCTCGCGGATCAGCGCCGCGCGCGACGGGTTGGCGAGCATCCGCGCCGCCGTCTCGGCCAGCGCATCGACGCGCGGATGGCTGTCGAGGAACGTCTCGTCGAGCGCCCAGACCTCGCGGAATTTCTGGTTCCACAGCTGCAAGCGGCCATCGCCGGCAAACACGCCGATCGCCTCGAACAGATTGTCGAACGTCGCCGCGCGCACGCGCAGCAGCGTGTCGCGCGCACTGGCGAGCGCGACCTGTTCGGTGCGGTCCTCGAAGATCAGCAACAGCCCGCCATCGGGCAAAGGCTGGGCGACGACGCGCAGATGCGTGCCGCCCGACAGGATCCAGCTTTCCTCCTGCCCGTCCGAGGCATCGGTGAACCAGCCGCGCTTCTCCTCCCGCCAGGCACGGAAATCGCGCACCTCGGGCAGGCGGCCGGATTCGCGCATCCGCTCGAGCACCCGGTCGAACTCGGGCCGGTCGGCCAGCCAGTCGGGGCGCATCGCGAACAGCCGGACAAAGGGCTGGTTGTAGAAGGTCAGGCTGCGGTCGGGACCGAATTGCGCGACGCCGGCCGACAGCCGGTCGAGCATGTCGCGTTCCGCCTCCATGAACCGCTTGAACGCGGCGCGCGACTGTTCCAGCTCCTCGACATCGATCGCATAGCCGGCGACCCCGGCATCGCCCAGCGGCACATCGACGACCAGCAGGCTGCGCCGCTCGCCCGCAATGGTCGCGGGCACCACGCGCGACACGCTCTCGCCGGTCTCGCGCGCCGATGCGGCGGCGGCGATGGGATTGCGCCCCGGGGCCATTTCGACCAGCTCCAGCCCGCGCGCCACGACATCGGCGGCGCTTTCGGCCTCGACTGCCTTCACATAGGCGCTGTTGACCAGCGTCAGGCGCAGATCGGGGCCGCGATGCCACATCGGAATGGGCGACGCCTCGATCAGGCCCGACAGCGCTTCGATGGCCTTGGCCAGCCGCGCCGCCTCGTCGGTCAGCCGGCCGATCTCGGCCTGGCTTTCGGTCGCGTCGAACACCCACAGCACGACTGCCCCCGCCGGTGCGACGGCATCGGCGGCAGGCGCGCCGCGCACCAGCAACGTGCGGGTCGACCCCTGCGCGCGCACCGCCCGGGCAAAGGGGCGGCCGGCATGGCGGGCAGCGTCGATATCCTCGGCGATGGCGGCGACATCGTCGGGGTGCAGCCCGGCACCGGGGCCGCCCAGCGCCTCCAGCCGCTCCGGCGTGTCGGGCAGGCCCAGCCAGTCGGCCAGCCGCGGCGGCGCATCGATCGCCCCGTCGCGGTGGATGACGACCGGCAGCGCCGGGGCGGAATCGAGCAGCGCCTGAATGCGCCGGCCATGGCGGGAATCATCGACCGCAAGCGCGCGCCGCTTCAGCCCCGACCATAGCGCCAATGCGGCAGCCCCCAGCCAGAGCGCGAGCAGCGCGCCGGCAGCAGCCGCGACCAAGGGCGTCAGGACAAGCATGGCGCGCGTTTAGAGACTTTGCGCGTCCGCGCAAACGGCAAGCAGCCGGTCACCCGCCCCCCGCCGATCCGGTCGTTCCCTGCCCGCTCATCGCCTGCCCGTTCATCGCCGCATCGGCGCGGACATAGGCAGCCACACGGCCGGTCGCGCGGTCGCGCAGCGTCATCCGCCCGCCCGCCAGCGTGACCAGATCGGCGCTTGAGGCCGGCCGCGCGGCGAGATCGCGGGCAAGGTCGGCCGCCAGCCGGGCAAGCGTCGGGTTGGGAGCGGCCGGGGCGATGTCGATGCGGCGCAGTCTTTCGGTCAAAATCCCCTCTGCCAGACGCCACTCGCCGGTCGCGCTCAGCAGGAACGGCAGGCCGCCGGCCGGCAGCCGGTCGCCCGAAATCGCCAGCCGGGCGCGATAGCTCAGGGTGCCATCGGCGCGATATTCGGTCTCGCCGCCGCTGGTTTCGGTGCGATAGCCCTCGCCGGCAAACACCGCCGGCGCGTCGCTGCGCCAGCGCCCGACCAAAGCGGCGGCGGGGATGGGCCCAGCGGGGGCTGGCGCGCCCGCCGTGCCACCGCTGTTCATGCTGGCGCTGCTTTGATTGCCCGCGCGCTCGCCATCGGGCGCGGCGCAGCCGGCGGCGAGCAACGCCGCCGCCAGCATTACCGCTACCTGCCTCACGCCGCTGCGCTCCGCGCGACCTCGGCACGGAAATGGGCGCGGATGCTCACCTTGTCGATCTTTTCGGTGCCAAGCTTGGGCAGCGGTTCAGAGACGATCCAGATGCGCGCCGGAATCTCGAACGCCGCCAGCCGGGGTTCCAGAAACGCGGTCAGCGCCTCGGCGGTCAGCGCCTCGCCGGCGCGGGGATAGACGACCGCCCCCGGCACTTCGCCGAAGCGCGGATCGGGCAGCGCGAACACCGCCGCCTCGGCCACGCCCTTATGCTCGTAGATCGCGGCCTCGACCTCCTGACAGCTGATATTCTCGCCGCCGCGGATGATGATGTCCTTCTTGCGGTCGACGATGAACAGATAGCCGTCCTCGTCCAGATAGCCGATATCGCCGGTGCGGAAGAAGCGGTCGGCGGTGAAGGCGGCGGCCGTCGCCTCGGGGTTCTTGTAATAGCCCTCGAAGTTGCAGATCGAGCGGATGCACACTTCGCCGCGCGCGCCCTGGGGCTGGGGCTGGCCGGCATCGTCCATAATCGCCAGCTCGACGAGCGGGAAGGACGCGCGGCCGGTGCTGTTGGGCTTGGCCAGATAATTGTCGCGGAAATTGCCGCAGCCCACGCCATTGGTTTCGGTGAGGCCATAGCCGATCAGCGGCTTGGCCCCGCCCATCTCGTCATTGATCCGCTTGACATGCTCGACCGGGCGCGGCGCGCCGCCCGCCGCCATGTCCATCACCGACGACAGATCATATTTGCCGCGGTTCGGGTGGGTCAGGATTTCATAGCTCATCAGCGGCACGCCGACGAAATAGGTCACCTTTTCGCGCTCGATCAGGCGCATCGCCTCTTCGGCGTCCCATTTCGCCATGATCACAAGCTTGCGGCCCATGGCGAAGCTTTGCAGCATCACCGGCACTTCGGCGGTGACATGGAACAGCGGCACGTTGAGCAAAGTCGCCGGCTGGACGGTCGGCGCCTGGCCGTCCTGCATCATCAGGTTGAGCGACATCAGCGTCTGGGCGAGATAGTTGAACACCGCCTGCACGACCGACCGGTGGGTCGAGATCGCGCCCTTGGACTGGCCGGTCGAGCCGGAGGTGAACAGGATGGTCGCGATATCATCGCCGCTGATCTCGGGCAGCGGCGTCTCCGCCCCGCCGCCGGCCGCGAGCAGCGGCGCCAGCGCGTCTGCAATCGGCAGGCCGACATCGACGGTGACGATGCGCGCGCCATGATCCTGACCCTCGAGCCGGCGGGCGCGCGGCGGATCGGCGAGCACCAGCCCGGTGTCGCTGTCTTTCAGCGCATGGGCGAGCTCGGGCCCCTGCCACCAGCCGTTGAGCAGCGTGGCGACGCCGCCCGCCATCAGCACGCCCATGTAAAGGATGATCCAGGCCGGCGCGTTGCGCGCGGCGATGCCGACATGATCGCCGGGCTTGACGCCCCAGCCGGCGACGAGCGCGCCGGCGACGGTCCGCGCATGGGCATAGACCTGGGTGAAGCTCAGCCGTTCATCGCCGCAGACGAGGAAATCCTTGTCGCCATGCTGGGCGCAGAAATGCGCGAAATAATGCGGCAGCGCGGGCGGCGCGGACAGGATCACCGGATAGGACAGGCCGTCCTTGTCGTGCCGGCCGACGGGCAGCATCCCGCCCTCCCCGGTCAGGGCCGCCATGATCTGATCGATGCGGGTGTCGAGCACGGACGCCATATCTCTGTCTCTCTCCTCTTTCTCGTTGGGCTTTCTCGGCCGCCTCACTATGAAGGCGCAAACCGTTCGGGGAAAGCCTTGATCCTGCATCTTCTTGCCGCTTCCGGCGCGTATCTCAACTTCGATTCGCTCGGCCTTGATCCGGTGGCGGTCGATCTGGGGTTCTTCACCATCAAATGGTATTCGCTCGCCTACATCGCGGGCATCATGCTCGGCTGGTGGTATCTGCTCCGGCTGCTGCGCGAACCGGGCGCGCCGATGGCCCGCCGCCATGCCGATGATCTGGTCTTCTATGTCACGCTGGGCATCATCCTTGGCGGGCGGCTTGGCTATGTGCTGTTCTACCGGCCCGAAATCCTGTCCAACCCGATGGATGTGCTCAGGCTGTGGGAAGGCGGCATGTCGTTCCATGGCGGGCTGATCGGGGTGATCGTCGCCGTGACGCTATATCTGCGCAGCGCCGGGCTGAGCTTTCGGGGCACGTTCGATTATGTCGCGATGTGCGTGCCCTTCGGCCTGTTCTTCGGACGGCTGGCGAACTTCGTGAATGGCGAGCTGTGGGGCCGGCCGACCGATATCGCCTGGGCGATCATCTTCCCCCGCGCCGGGCCGGAGCCGCGCCACCCAAGCCAGTTGTATGAAGCCGGGCTTGAGGGGCTGGCGCTGTTCGCGCTGCTGTGGTGGCTGTTCTGGAAAACCGGCGCGCGCCACCGGCCGGGGCTGATCGCCGGCTGCTTCCTGCTCGGCTATGCGCTGGCGCGCACCGCGCTCGAACGGGTGCGCCAGCCCGATCAGGGGCTGGAAAACCTGCCCTGGGGGATGACGATGGGGCAGACGCTGTCGGTGCCGATGATCGCGATCGGCCTTTATCTGGTGCTGACCGCACTGCGCGGCCGCGGCATCAAGGACGGGATGAACGGCGGCACCGCAGCCGGCGCCTGAGCCGCGACCGACCGGCGGCTCGACTTTCCGGGGTGTGCCGGTCTAGGGGGCGTTTGTGTCCACAAGCCCCCTGACCTGCGCGGATGCGATTGCGGCGGCGATCGCGGTCAATGGCCCGATCCCGGTTGCCGACTTCATGGCCGCTGCCAACCGCTATTACTACGCGACCCGCGATCCGCTGGGCGCGGCCGGCGATTTCACCACCGCGCCCGAAATCAGCCAGATGTTCGGCGAGCTGATCGGCCTGTGGTGCGCCGATCTGTGGCATCGGGCGGGCCGGCCCGACGTGCATTATGTCGAACTCGGCCCCGGGCGCGGGACGCTGGCCGCCGATGCGCTGCGCGCGATGGCACGCGCCGGGCTGACCCCGCCCGTCCATTTCGTCGAAACCAGCCCGGTGCTGGCGGCAGCACAGCGGGCACGGGTGCCGGGCGCAACCGTGCATGACGATGTCGACGCCCTGCCCGCCGACCGGCCGCTGCTGATCGTCGCCAACGAGTTTTTCGATGCGCTGCCGGTGCGCCAGCTGATCCGCACCGCGGCGGGCTGGCGCGAGCGGCGGGTGGCCTGGGCGCATCCGCTGTTCGTGCCGGTGGCGGGCGGGCCGCCGCTTGACGGGCTGATCCCCGCCCCGCTGGCCGATGCCCCGCCGGGCAGCGTGATCGAAACCTCGCCCGCCAGCGTCAACATCGCCCGGCGGCTGGCGCGGCGGCTGGCCGATCAGGGCGGCGCGGCGCTGATCGTCGATTATGGCTATGAAGGCCCGGCGATCGGCGACACGGTGCAGGCGCTCAAGGCCCATGCCTATGCCAATCCGTTCGAGGATCCGGGCGAGCGCGACCTGACCGCCCATGTCGATTTCGCCACCCTGGCCGAAGCCGCCACGGCCGAGGGCGCGCGCGGCTTCGGGCCGGTGGATCAGGGCGCGCTGCTCAACCGGCTGGGGATCGGCGCACGCGCAGCCGCGCTCGCCGTCGCCCAGCCCGCGCGCGCGGACGAGATTGCCGCCGCCCATGCACGGCTGACCGCGCCCGACCAGATGGGCACGCTGTTCAAGGCGCTAGCGCTGACCGCGCCGTCATGGCCCCATCCCGAAGCATTTTGATGGCGGAGCTGCCGCGATGATCCTCTACCGCACGCCGACCGTCGCCGACGGGCCGGAACTGGCCGCGATGGCACGCGACAGCTTTGTCGAGACGTTCGGGCATCTTTACCGGCCCGAGGATCTGGAGAGTTTCTGCACCGCCGCCTTCGGGCCGGAGACCGGCATCCCTGCTGAGCTGCATGATCCGGCGCTCACCTTCCGCATCGCCTGTGCGGGCGACAGCGAGGGGGACGCGCGGATCATCGGTTTTGCCAAGCTCGGCCCGCGCAGCCTGCCGGTCGCCGATGCCGACCCCCGCGCGATGGAGCTGCGCCAGCTCTACATCCTGTCGCCCTGGCACGGGCAGGGCGTCGCCCAGACGCTGATGGACTGGACGATCGCCACCGCCCGCGCCGCCGGGGCGCCGCGCCTCTATCTGTCGGTGTTCATCGACAATCACCGCGCCCAGCGTTTCTACCGGCGCTACGGCTTTGCCGATATCGGCCGCTACAGCTTCATGGTCGGCACGCATGAGGATGAAGACCGCCTCTATCAGCTGGATCTTGCCTGATGACCCACCCTGCCCCCTCCTCCGATCACGGCCCGGTGCCGATCCGCGCCGATCTGCTGGGGCCGGTGCCGCACGGCTTTTTCGGCCGCATCGGCGGCGTGTCGACCGGCGCGGTCGCCGGGCTGAATGCCGGGCTTGGCACCGGTGACGATCCGGCGGCGGTCGCGGAAAACCGGCGGCGGGCGGCAGCCGCCGTGCTGCCCGGCGCGCCCATCGTGTCGGTCTATCAGATCCATTCCGCCGATTGCGTGCGCGTCGAACGGCCATGGGACGAGGCGGAGCGGCCGCGCGCCGATGCGCTGGTGACCGACCGGCCGGGGCTGCTGCTCGGCATCGTCACCGCCGATTGCGCGCCGGTGCTGCTCGCCGATCCGGCGGCCGGGGTGATCGGGGCCGCCCATGCCGGCTGGAAAGGCGCGCTGGCCGGCGTGACCGACCGGACGGTCGCGGCGATGGTCGCGCTGGGCGCGGCCCCCGAACGCATCGTCGCCGCCATCGGCCCGACCATCGCCCGCGCCTCTTATGAGGTGGATGAGGATTTCGCCCGCCGGTTCGAGGCCGCAGACCCGGCGAACGAGCGGTTTTTCGCCAGCGGCCGGCCCGGCCATATGCAGTTCGACCTTGAAGCCTATCTGGTCGCGCGGCTGGCGGCGGCGGGGATTGGCCGCATCGCCGCACTTGGCCTCGACACCTATGCCGATGACGCGCGTTTCTTCAGTTTCCGCCGCGCGACCCATCAGGGCGCGCCCGATTATGGCCGCCAGATCGCGCTGATCGGGCTGGCGGATGGAGCGGCGGACGGGGCGGCGGGCTGAAAGTTTGTCTTGGGCTTCGACAAGCCGGGCTTTGTCCGGCTAAAGCGCGGGCAACAACAGACATCCGCCTTGGAGACGAATCCCATGTCCGCCACCGAAACCGAAGCCGAACTGTCCGGCGCGACGCCGCGCCGCAAGCCCAAGCCGCCGATCGACACCATCAACGGCCGCAAGCTCAAGCCGTCGACGCTGATGATGGGCCATGGCTATGACCCGATGCTGTCGGAAGGCTCGCTCAAGCCGCCGATCTTCCTCACCTCGACCTTCGTGTTCGAGAATGCCGCCGCCGGCAAACGCCATTTCGAGGGCGTGACCGGCAAGCGCCCGGGCGGCGCGGAAGGGCTGGTCTATTCGCGCTTCAACGGTCCCAATCAGGAAATCCTCGAAGACCGGCTGAGCGTGTGGGAAGATGCCGAAGAGGCGCTGACCTTCTCCTCGGGCATGTCGGCGATTGCCACGCTGTTCCTGTCGATGGTGCGCCCCGGCGACACCATCGTCCATTCCGGCCCGCTCTATGCGGCGACCGAAACGCTGATCGCCCGCGTGCTCGGCCGGTTCGGCGTGCATTTCCTCGATTTCCCGGCCGGCGCGACGCGGGCCGAGATCGACGCCGTGCTGAGCAAGGCGGCAACCGGCCGCGTTGCCCTTATCTATCTGGAAAGCCCGGCCAACCCGACCAATGCACTGGTCGATGTCGAAGCGGTCAGGGCCAGCCGCGATGCGATTTTCGGCACCGGGCCGGATGCGCCGCCGATTGCCATCGACAACACGTTTCTGGGCCCGCTCTGGCACCAGCCGCTCAAGCACGGGGCCGATCTGGTCGTCTATTCGCTGACCAAATATGCCGGCGGCCACAGCGATCTGGTCGCGGGCGGCGTGCTGGGCCGCAAGGCGCTGATCGATCCCATCCGCATGATGCGCAACACCATCGGCACGATCACCGATCCCAACACCGCATGGATGCTGCTGCGCAGCCTTGAAACGCTGGAGCTGCGGATGACGCGGGCTGGCGAGAATGCGGCGCGGGTGTGCGCGTTCCTGCGCGACCATCCCAAGGTCGACCATGTCGGCTATCTGGGCTTTCTGGAGGGCGACCGGCAGGCCGATATCTACAAGCGGCACTGCACGGGCGCAGGATCGACCTTCTCGCTGTTCCTGAAGGGCGGCGAGGCGGAGGCGTTCCGCTTCCTCGATGCGCTCAAGATCGCCAAGCTCGCGGTCAGCCTGGGCGGCACCGAGACGCTGGCCAGCCATCCGGCGGGCATGACGCATCTGTCGGTGCCCGAGGAGCGCAAACAGGCGCTGGGCATCACTGACAATCTGGTCCGAATCTCGATCGGGGTCGAGGATCCCGACGATCTGATCGCCGATTTCGATCAGGCACTGGCGGCGATCTGATCATGCGTCCGGGCCGGCAATGCATTGCCCGATGCATTGCCGGCGCCAGAGGGGGAACGATCTTGCCCCGGCAGGCATATTGACCGACTAGAGGCAAGATGAACGCGCCAGCCGATCCAGCACCCGATGGTTCAGACCGGCAAGCCGGGCCGGACCTGCCCAGCGATGCCGATCCGGCGGGCTTCGACCTTGTCGAGGCGGCCGATGGCCTGATCGTGCGGCTGCACGGCGCGCTGACGCTGGCCGGGCTGGGTGACCTGCCCGAGCGGCTGGAGACGGTCGCCGGGCAGGTCGCGCACGTCGATATGGCGGGCGTCAGCCGGACCGACACGGTCGGGGCCTGGGTCGCGCACCGTTTTGCCGCGGCGCGCGGTGCGGCCGTCACTGGCGCGGCCGCGGATGCCGCGCGGCTGATCGAAACGGTCGCGCAGGCGCATCAGCCGGTCAAATGCCGCCCCGATCCGCTGCCGCCCTTTTTCCGCGTGCTGGAGGAAATCGGCACGGCGACCGCACAGGCGGGACGGACGCTGCTCGGCCTGCTCGCCTTTTTCGGGGCGATGGTCGCGGCGGCGGGATCGGTGCTGCGCCACCCGCGCCGGTTCCGCTGGCATGCCGTGGTCCAGCGGTTCGAGGTGGTGGGCGTCGCCGCGCTTGGCATTATCGGGCTGATGAGCGTGCTGATCGGCATCGTCATCGCCCAGCAGGGTTCGGTGCAGCTGGCGCAATTCGGTGCCGAGTTCCTGACCATCAACCTGATCGGCCGCATCACCTTACGCGAACTGGGCGTGCTGATGACCGCGATCATGGTCGCCGGGCGCTCCGGCTCGGCCTTTGCCGCGCAGCTCGGCACGATGAAGCTGACCGAAGAGGTCGATGCGATGCGCACCATCGGCGTGTCGCCGATGGAGGCGCTGGTGCTGCCGCGCGTGCTGGCGGCGGTGGTGATGATGCCGCTGCTCGGCTTTTATTCGTCGGTCGTCGCGATCATCGGCGGCGGGCTGTTCTGCTGGGTGTCGCTCGACATTCCGCCGATCACCTTCGTCCAGCGGCTGCGCGAGGTGGTGCCGATGACCGATCTGTGGGTCGGGCTGGTCAAGGCCCCGGTGTTCGGCGCGATCATCGCGCTGACCGGCTGTTTTCAGGGGATGCAGGTCAAGGGCGATGCCGAACAGGTCGGCCTGCGCACGACCGCCGCCGTCGTGCAGGCGATCTTCCTCGTCATCGTCCTCGATGCGTTTTTCGCGGTGTTCTTCGAACGGATCGGCTGGATATGAGCGGCGCGCCGGTCATTTCGGTCAGGGGGCTACGCAACGCGTTCGGGCCGCAGGTCGTGCATGATGCGCTCGATCTCGATGTGCGGCGCGGCGAGATACTGGGCGTGGTCGGCGGCTCGGGCACCGGCAAATCGGTGCTGATGCGCTCGATCATCGGTTTGCAGCAGCCCGAAGCCGGCGAGATCGAGGTGCTGGGCGTGCCGGTCAGGGGCGCGGGCGACGAGGCGCTGCTCGACATCCGCAAGCGCTGGGGCGTGCTGTTCCAGGGCGGGGCGCTGTTTTCGACGCTGACGGTCGCGGAGAACATCCAGCTGCCGCTCCGCGAATTCTATCCGGGGCTGAGCCCGCAGCTGCTCGACGAGATCGCCGCCTACAAGATCGTCATGTCGGGCCTGTCGCCCGAGGCGGGGCCGAAATATCCGGCCGAGCTGTCGGGCGGCATGAAGAAACGCGCCGGGCTGGCGCGTGCCCTTGCGCTCGATCCGGAGCTGCTGTTCCTCGACGAGCCGACGGCGGGGCTGGACCCGATCGGCGCGGCGCGGTTCGACGAGTTGACCCTGTCGCTGCGCGACACGCTGGGGCTGACCGTATTCCTGATCACCCATGATCTCGACACGCTCTATGCAATCTGCGACCGCGTCGCGGTCATCGCCGACCGGCATGTGATCGCGGTTGGAACGATCGCGGAGTTGCTGGCATTGGACCATCCGTGGATCCAGGACTATTTCAACGGCCCGCGCGGGCGGCAGGCGGCATCGGCAATGGCCGCGCACCCGGCCGGCGGCGGCGAACATGCTCGGGATAAGGACAAAGGCTGATGGAAACCCGGTCCAACCATATCCTGGTCGGTTCGGTCGTGCTGATCCTGCTGCTCGCGGTTGCCATTTTCACGATCTGGCTGGCGCGCGTGTCGGATGGCGGGCGCAAGGTCTACGACATCTTCTTCAAGCAATCGGTCGAAGGGCTGGCACAAGGCTCGGCGGTCAGCTTTTCGGGTGTCCCGGTCGGCCAGGTGCAGGATATCCGCATCTGGAAACAGGATCCCGATTTCGTCCGCGTCCGCATTTCGATTGCCGAGGATGTGCCGATCCTGCTTGGCACCACCGCGAGCATTCAGGGCAGCTTTACCGGCGTGTCGACGCTGCTGCTTGAAGGCGCGAAAAAAGGCGCGCCGCCGATCACCGAAAACGGGCCTGCGGGCGCGCCGGTGATCCCGACCAAGCCGGGCGGGCTGGGCGCGCTGCTCAACTCCGCGCCGCAGCTGCTCGAACGGCTGTCGACCCTGACCGAAAGGCTGACCGAGACGCTGTCCGACGAAAACCAGAAATCGATCGGCAACATCCTGCGCAATGTCGACCGGCTGTCCGGCTCGCTTGCCGATCGCGGGCCGGAGATTGCCGCCACGCTGGCCGAAACGCGCATCGCCGTCGCCCAGGCGGGCAAAGCCGCCGAGGAGATCGGGCGGCTGGCCGGCACGACCAACCAGCTGCTCGACGAACAGGGCCGGCCGCTGCTCGCCGAACTGCGCGGCACGGTGGCGCGCACGCGCGGCACGCTCGACAGCGTCGATGCCGCCATCGCCGATGCGCGGCCGGGCTTGCAGGCATTTTCCACCCGCACCATTCCCGAAATCGGCCTGCTGATCCGCGATCTGCGCGATTTGTCCGAAGGGCTGAACGGGGTGGCCGAACGGCTCAATCGCGGCGGCGCGGGATCGCTGGTCGGGCCGCGCAAACTCCCCGATTATGAAGGACGCTGACCGCATGACCGCCACGCGCCCGCTTCTCGCCCTTGCCCTGTTCGCAGGCCTTGCCGGCTGCATCAGCCTGGGCGAAGATCCGCCTGCCCGGCTGCTGACGCTGGCCGCGACCGAGGCCGCCCCCGCCGGGCCGGGCGGGCCGGTTGCGCCGGGAACCGCGATCACCATCATGATGCCGCTGGTGCCGGCCAAACTGCAAACGACGCGCGTGCCGGTGCAGGCGAGCGCGACCGAAATCGCCTATGTAAAGGATGCGCAATGGGTGGAGCCGCCGAACCGGCTGTTCCGGCGCCTGCTGGGCGAGGTGATCGCCACACGCACCGGGCGCGCCGTGCTCGACCCGCGCCAGTTTGCCGCCGATCCGGGCCTGCGCCTTGGCGGGCAGCTGAGCGAGTTCGGCGTCGATGGCGAAGGCCGGGCGGCGGTCGTGCAGTTCGACGCCGAGGCGATGGGGGCCAGCGGGCTGCGCACCCGCCGGTTCGTCGCGCGCGTGCCGCTCGGGCAGATTGACGGCCAGAGCGTCGGCCCGGCGCTCAACCGCGCCGCCAATGATCTCGCCGGGCAGGTCGCCGACTGGCTGAAGGACGAGCCGGGCGCGCCCGCCCGGCCCTGAATTGCCCGACCCTGAACCCCGCTGGTCAGGCGAGGCTTTTGCTCGCCTGTTCGAACACGTCGCGCGACAGGCCGGGCACGGCAAGGATGCGGTTGAGCTCGGCGGTCATCAGCGCCGCCCGGCCGGCATCGAAGCGCCGCCAGCGGCCAAAGGGCGGCACCATCCGCGCCGCCGTTTGCGGGTTGATCGGATCGAGCGCCAGGATCATGTCGGCGACGAAGCGATAGCCCTGCCCATCGGCCTGATGAAAGGCCCGCTGATTGGCGGCGAACGCGCCGATCAGCGCGCGGACGCGATTGGGATTGGCCAGCGTGAAATCGGGATGCGCGGCAAGCGCGATCACCGCCGCCAGCGTATCCGCCCGGGTCGACAGCGCCTGGGTAGAAAACCATTTGTCGATGACCAGCGCATCGCCGCGATAGCGGTCGTAAAATGTCGCCAGCGCCTGCGGCCGTTCCGCCGCGTCGCTGCTGGCGAGCGCGGCCAGCGCGCCCTGCCGGTCGGTCATGTTGTCCGACGCCTCGAACTGCGCCCAGGCGCGCCCCGCCGCATCGTCAACACCGGCCGCGAACAGATAGCTGAGCGCGATGGTCCGCAGCCGCCGCGCGCCCTTGGCCGCCGGGGTGTATTCATAGGCCCCGGCCTTCAGCCGGTCATGCAGCCCGCGCCATTCGTCGACCAGCGCGCCGCCAATCGCCGCGCGCAGCCGTTCGCGCGCGGCGTGCACCGCCTCGGGATCGATTGCCGACAGATGATCGCCGACAAAGGCTTCGCTCGGCGGCAGCACCGCTTCGGCGACAAAGGCCGGATCGCGCCCCGCATCGCCAAGCACGTCGCGTACGGCGGCGATCACCGGGGCGTGCTCGGTGCCGCCGCGCAGATCGGCAAGGATCGTGTCCAGCATCAGCTGCTGCAACGCCTCGTAACGCGCGAACGGATCGTCATCATGCGCCGACAGCAGCGCCAGATCGGCGGGCGAGCGCGCCGTCTCGACGATCACCGGCGCGGAAAAGCCGCGATTGATCGACAGCACCGGGCGTTCGGCCAGCCCCTCGAAGCGGATTTCGTCCGCCGCGTCTTCGAGCACGATCAGCCGCTCCTCGGCCAGCCGGCGGCCGCTTTCGGCCCCGAACAGCGCGACCTTGAGCGGGATCGGCATGGGCTGCTTGACCGGCTGGCCCGGCGTCGGGGCCATGCTCTGGCTCAGCCGCAGCGTCGCCCCGCTGCCGTCATGGTCGAGCGCGGCGGTCACGCGCGGGGTGCCGGCCTGGCTGTACCACAGGCGGAAGCGCGACAGGTCGATCCCCCCGCCCTCCTCGATCGCGCGGACGAAATCCTCGCAGGTCACGGCCTCGCCGTCATGGCGGTCGAAATACAGATCGCTGCCGCGCCGGAACCGGTCCCAGCCCAGCATGGTCGCCATCATGCGAATAAGCTCGGCGCCCTTGTTGTAGACGGTCGCGGTGTAGAAGTTGGAAATCTCGATATAGCTGTCGGGGCGCACCGGATGGGCAAGCGGCCCGCCATCCTCGGGAAACTGGGCGGCGCGCAGCAGCCGGACATCCTCGATCCGCTTGACCGCCGCCGATCCCTGATCGGCGGAAAATTGCTGGTCACGGAAAACGGTGAAGCCTTCCTTCAGCGACAGCTGGAACCAGTCGCGGCAGGTGACGCGATTGCCCGACCAATTGTGGAAATATTCATGCGCGACGACCCCGGCAACCGCGTCATAATCGGCATCGGTCGCGGTTTCGGGATCGGCCAGAATGTAGCGCGAGTTGAAGATGTTGAGCCCCTTATTCTCCATCGCGCCGAAGTTGAAATCGGCAACCGCGACGATGTTGAACACGCTCAGATCATATTCGCGGCCATAGACGCGCTCGTCCCACGCCATCGACGCCTTGAGCGCCGCCATCGCATGGCCGGTGCGCGGCAGATCGCCCTCGCGCACCCAGATGCCCAGATCGACGCCGCGCCCCGACCGGGTGACGAACCGGTCGCGATTGACCGCCAGATCGCCCGCGACCAGCGCGAACAGATAGCTGGGCTTGGGAAACGGATCGCGCCACTGCGCCCAGTGGCGGCCGCCCGGCAGGTCGCCGCCATTGATGCGGTCGCCATTGGCAAGCAGCACCGGATAGGTCGCCCGGTCGGCCTCCATCCGCACCGTATAGCGGCTGAGAATGTCGGGCCGGTCGGGGAAGAAGGTGATGCGGCGAAACCCTTCCGCCTCGCACTGGGTGCACAGCAACCCGCCCGAGGCGTAAAGCCCCATCAGCTGGGTGTTGGTCGCCGGGTGGATGACGCATTCGGTCTCGATCCGGTGGGCATTGCCGGGCAGATCGATGAGGACGCGCTCGCCCTCGGTCCGCCAGCTCTGCGCAACGCCGTCGACGCGCAGCGACACCAGCTTCTGGCCGCCGCCATCGAGCGCGAGCGGCACCCCGGCCCCGCAGTCGGCGCGGACAACCGACAGGGTGGCGCGCACCCAGGTCTCGTCGGCACCCAGCATGAAGTCGAGCGCGACCTCGGGAACCCGCCAGGCGGGCGGGGCATAATCCTCGCGGCGAACGATCGGCGGCGGGGCGGCATCGGGGCGTTGGACATCGGCCATGTCCCTGCCCTAATGCGGGGCCATCAGCGATGAAAGCCCAATCGGGGGGATCATGGCCATCCCAGGCGTCACCATTCGTCAGCTGCATTATTTCGCCGAGCTGGCCGCGGCCGGATCGTTCCGCCGCGCCGCCGAGCGGATCGGCGTCAGCCAGCCATCGCTGTCCGCGCAGATCCAGCTGCTCGAGGCGCAGCTGGGCCGCCCGCTGGTCGAACGCGGCAGCAGCGCATCATTCCTGACCCCGATCGGCCGCGAGATTCTGGCCCGCGCGCGGACCATCCTGGCCGATGTCCGCGGGCTGGCGGACGTGGCGCTGGCCGATCCCGACGGGCTGACCGGCACCATCCGGTTCGGCGCGTCGCCCACCACCGGCCCCTATCTGATGCCGCAGGTCGTCGCCCGGCTGCACCGCGACCATCCGGGGCTGAGGCTGCATGTGCGCGAGGGCAATCCCGACGAGCTGCTGCGCGATCTGGCCATCGGAACGCATGACGTGCTGCTCGCCCAGCTGCCGATCCGCGGCGACGATTTCGTCGTCCACAGGCTGTTCCGCGAGCCGCTGATCCTGACCATGGCGACCGATGATCCGCTGACCGTGCATGACGAGATCGCACCCGAGATGCTGGCCGGGCGCGAGCTGCTGACGCTGTCGCCGCAATACCGGCTGACCGACCAGATCCGCGCGCTCGGCGAACAGGTGGGCGCCGTCGTGCTGCGCGATTATGAAGGCACCAGCCTTGATGCCGTTCGCCAGATGGCGGGCATGGGCATGGGCCTGGCGCTGCTGCCGGCGTTGTATGTGCGCTCGGAGATCCGCGACACCGACGATGTGACGACCCGCCCCCTTGCGTGGGGGCCGCTCTATCGCGACCTCGGGCTGGTCTGGCGGCGCAGCGCCGGACGCGCAACGGCCTTTCAGCGGCTCGCCGATATCGTTACGGCGATTGGTGAGGTGATGACATGATAGGATTTACCTATCATATCGGCAATAATTTGCGATTTGAACCGATCACGCGGGATCGCTAGCTGACGCGATCCTTTTTCGCCCCGGGAAACATAATGGCCGCACCGACGACTGTTCGACTGAGCGACGTGATCCGCTGGGCAAGGCCCATATTGGGTCCGGAAAACCCGTATTTCTCGCTGGTGATCATCTATGGCATCGGCGTCGGCCTGCTGTCGCTCGCCATCCCGATCTCGGTCCAGCTGCTGATCAACTCGATCGCCAATCTCGCCTTGCCGGTGCCGCTGTTCACGCTGGCGCTGGTGCTGCTGGCGCTGCTGCTGATCTCGGCACTGCTCGGGTCGCTCGCCAAATACATTATGGAACTGTTCCGGCGGCGGTTCATGGCGCGGATGGTGGCGGACATCACGCTGCGCGCGGTGCACGCGCAAAACCCCTATTTCGCCGATGAGCGGCGCGACGATCTGTTCAACCGCTATTTCGACATCGTCACGATGCAGAAATCGATGCCGTCGCTGCTGATCGGCGGCTTCACCATCGTGCTGCAATCGACGGTCGGGTTCATCGTGACCGCGTTTTACCACCCGTTCTTTCTGGCCTTCAACCTGCTGTTCATCCTGCTGCTGTGGGTGATCTGGCAGCTCTGGGCGCGCGGGGCGATGACCTCGGTCGTCGAACTAAGCCACAAGAAATATGCGCTCGCCCACTGGCTCGAAAGCCTGGGCGGATCGAACGGCTTCTACAAATCGAGCCGTCATCTCGATTATGCGATGGACCAGACCGAAACGCGCACTGCCGCCTATGTCGCTGCGCATCGCCGGCATTTCCATTACGCCTTTCCGCAGGCGGTGGCGCTGCTGGTCCTCTATGCAGTGGCAAGCGCGGGTCTGCTCGCGCTCGGCGGCTGGCTGGTCATCCAGAACCAGCTGTCGATCGGCCAGCTGGTCGCGGCCGAACTGATCATGTCGGGGATTTTCTACGGTGCCGCCTCGCTCGGCCCCTATCTCGACAGTTTCTACGATCTCGTCGCCGGGCTGGAGGAGCTGTCGCTGTTCCGCGACATTCCGCAGGAACGCATCCCCGACCGGTTCGCCCGTGAACGGCCGCCCTCGGGCGCGCTCGCCTTTCGCGGTGTCCGGGTCGATCTCGGCAACACCGAGGCGCGGCTCGAGCTTGAAATCACGCCCGCCAGCCGGCTGGTCGCGGCGGCGGCGGCGGGGATGGAACGGCAGTTTTCCAGCCTGCTCAAGCATCATTTCACGCCTTTGGGCGGCATGATCACCGTGGGCGGTGCCGACATCAACGATTTCGACATCTACCAGCTGCGCAGCGAGGTGATCGTCCTCAACCGGCCGACGATCGTCGAAAGCACGATCCGCGACTATCTGGGCCTGTCGCGCGCGCCCCGCGATCCGGTGCACACGATGGAGATGCTCAAGCTTGTCGGCCTTGACCAGCGTATCGCCGAAATGCCGCAGGGCATGGACACGCTGCTGTCCTCGACCGGCTGGCCGCTGTCGATCGAGGAGACGATGCAGCTCAAGCTGGCCGGCGCGCTGCTGTCCGAGCCGCGCATCCTCGTGCTGTCGGGCCTGTACGACATGATGCCGGTCGAGCGGCTGGAGCGGGTGTTCGCGCATCTGCGCGACAAGCCGGTGACGCTGATCTATTTCTCGAACCGCCCCGAACAGGTCGCGCTGGACGGGTTTCTGTGGCTCGGCCGGACCGAGCAGGTGATCACGGCCGACCGGGCGACATTTGATGCGCTGCGTGCCGGCGCGATGGAGGACCGCTGATGCCGTTTCGCGCTGAGCATCTGAGCCATTTCACGACGCTGGGCCGCATCGGCGTGCCGCGGCCGATGCGCAACCTGGGCATCATGCTGATGATCGGGATCGTCGGCAGCATCATCTTCATGCTCACCGTTCCCTGGGTGCAGACCGCGCAGGGCGTGGGCACGGTGATCGCGCTCGATCCGCGCGACCGCGTGCAGAACATCACCGCGCTGGTGCCCGGCCGGGTCGAACGCTGGTTCGTCAAGGACGCGCAGCTGGTGAAAAAGGGCGATCCGATCGTCCAGATCGTCGACAATGACCCGCTGCTGCTCGACCGCATCCGCGCCGAGCGCCGCCAGGCCGAGGCCGAGATCGCCGCCGCGCAGCAGGCGATGCGCGTCGCCCAGCTTGACGTGAACCGCATGGGCCAGCTCTACCGCGAGGGCCTGATGGCGCGGCGCGACTATGAACTCGCGCAGATCAAGGTGGCCGATTATCAGGCAAAGATCGCCGAAAAGCAGGCGGCGCTGAACAGCATCGACATCAAACTCAACCGCCAGGCGGTGCAGATCGTGCGCGCGCCGCGCGACGGGCGGGTGATGAAGATCCTCGGCGCGGACAATGCGACGATGGTCAAGGCCGGCGAGGTGCTGGCGACCTTTGCCGTCGAAAACAGCCCGCGCGTCGTCGAGCTTTACATCGACGGCCGCGACGTGCCGCTGGTGCGGCCGGGGCGGCGGGTGCGGCTGGAGTTTGAAGGCTGGCCGGCGATCCAGTTCAGCGGCTGGCCGTCGGTCGCGCAGGGCATGTTCGATGGCCGGGTGTTCGCGCTCGACGTCAATGCCTCGCCCAACGGCCTGTTCCGCGTGCTCGTCGAGGAAGCGCCGGACCGCCAGCCCTGGCCGCGCGAGCCGTTCGTCCGGCTGGGTGCCAAGGTGCGCGGCTGGGTGATGATGGACACGGTCAAGGTCGGGTTCGAACTGTGGCGGCTGCTCAATGACTTCCCGCTCCAGTTCCAGCGGCCGGGCGACAATATCATGGATGTGGCCCGCGGCACGGCGGACGAGACCGATGAGGCGAAATAACCCTCCCCGCCCTGTGCGGCTGTGGTTGCTCACCGGTGCGCTGGCGGCTGTTCTGGCCGCCGCCCCGGCCGCCGCGCAGATGATCGCGCCGCTGCCGCCGGTCGCGGCCGGGCCGGTCACGCCGCCCCCTGCCAGCGGGCCGCTGACGCTGGACGCGGTGCTGGAGGCATCGCGCCAGCACCAGCCGCAGATTCTGGAGGCGCTGGCGCGGGTGCGCGTCGCCGAAGGGCGGCGGCTGTCGGTCGAAGGCGCGTTCGACACGCTGTTCGCCGCCAGCGCCGACACCAGGCTGTCGGGCTTTTACGACGGCCGCTATCTGGAATCGAAACTCACCCAGCCGCTCCAGACCAATGGCGGCAATGTCTATGGCAGCTACCGCGTGTCGGGCGGCCGCTTCCCGACCTATGAGAACGAGAAGTTCACCAACGAGCTGGGCGAGTTCAAGGTCGGGGCGGTGTTCGCGCTGCTGCGCGACCGGATCATCGACGAACGCCGCTTCGGCCGCACACTGGCCGAGGGCGAGATCGAGCTGGCCGATGCCGAACGGCTGATGATCGCCATCGGCGTGCAGGCGCGGGCGATCGAGGCCTATAACGCCTGGGTGGTGGCCGGGCAGCGACTGCGCGTGTTCCGCGATCTGCTCGCGCTGGCCGAGGAACGGCAGCGCGGTTTCCAGCGCGCGGTCGCCGAAGGGCTGCGGCCGCGGATCATCCTGACCGAGAACGAACAGAATATCCTCAGGCGCAAGTCCTTCGTCACCCAGGCTGAACAGGCGCTAGCGGTGGCAGCCAACAATCTGTCGCTGTTCTGGCGCGATAGCGATGGTCGGCCGATGCTGGCCGACACCGCGCGGCTGCCCGACACCTTGCCCACCCCCCTGCCGCTGCCGGTCGATCCGCGCTCGGGCCTCGTTCAGCGGCCCGACCTGCGCAATCTGGAGCTGCGGCTGAGCCTGGCGCGCGAGCGGCTGGCGCTGGACCGCAACCAGCTGCTGCCCCGGCTCGACGTCGCGGTCGAGGTGTCGCGCGACATTGGCGAGATCGGTGCCGGCGGGCGCTCGTTCGACGGCACCGAGAGCAAGCTCGGCCTCACGCTGCGCGTGCCGCTACAGAACCGGGCGGCGCGCGGCCGGCTGATGCAGACCGAGGCCGAAATCGACGCGTTCCGGCGGCGCGGTCAGGCGCTGGGCGAACAGATTGTCGCGCAGATCGACGCCATCGGCATCGCCATCGGCGCATCGGCGCGCATCGCCGGGCTGGCGACCGAGGAGGCCGACCGCGCAAGCGCGATGGCGGTGGCCGAACGGCGGCGGTTCGACATGGGGGCGACCGACTTTTTCGTCGTCAATCTGCGCGAGGAAGCCGCTGCCGACGCCCAGATCCGGCGGATCGACGCGCTCGCCCGCCAGATTCAGGCCCATGCCGACATGGCGGCGGCAACCGCCGACGCGACCGTCCTGAAGCTCTGACCGCGCCGGGCCGCCCGCGCCCTCTCCCCCTGCCGTCCGCCTGCCGCATTTTACCGGCGGCGGGCTGTTTCCACCGACGCCCAAATCGCTCTAAAGCGGGCGGACAGGTGAAAAACACAAAAGGGAGAGACGATGCGCGACGTGGTGATTTGCGAGCCGGTGCGGACAGCGGTCGGCCGGTTCGGCGGGGTGTTTCGCGGGGTGCCGGCAGAGCGGCTGGGCGCAACCGTGGTCGCCGCGCTGGTCGAGCGGGCGGGGCTGGCCCCCGATGCCGTCGACGATGTGCTGTTCGCGCAATGCTATCCCTCGATGGAAGCGCCTGCCTTGGGCCGCGTCGTCGCGCTCGATGCCGGGCTGGCGATCACCACCTGCGGGTTGCAGGTCGACCGGCGCTGCGGCTCGGGGCTGCAGGCGATTGCCTATGCGGTCATGCAGGTCGCGATGGGCGCATCCGATCTGATCATCGCGGGCGGCGCGGAATCGATGAGCAACGCGCCGTTCTTCACCCATGATGCGCGCTGGGGCGTCAATGGCCGCGCGCTCGCCATTCAGGACGGGCTGGTGCGCGGGCGGCTGACCGCGGGCGGCCGCCATTATCCGGTGCCGGGCGGCATGCTGGAAACGGCCGAGAATCTGGCCCATGAATATGGCATTCCGCGCGCCGAGCAGGATGAATATGCCGCCCGCTCCCATGCCCGCGCGGTCGCCGCGCAGGCCGATGGCCGCTTTGCCGACGAAATCGTGCCGGTCGCCGTGCGCACCAAGGCGGGGGAGACGCTGGTGACGCGCGACGAACATCCGCGCGCCGACACCACCGCCGAAACGCTGGCGGCGCTCAAGCCCGTCCGGCTGGCCGAGGATCCGGCGGCAAGCGTGACGGCCGGCAATGCCAGCGGCCAGAATGACGGCGCATCGGCAGCGATCGTCACGACGCGCGACCGGGCCGAGGCGCTGGGGCTGAAGCCGCTTGCCCGGATGCGCAGCTGGGCGGTGGCCGGCGTGCCGCCGCGCACCATGGGCATCGGCCCGGTGCCGGCGACCGCCAAGGCGCTGGCGGCCGCGGGACTGGACCTGTCCCAGATCGATCTGATCGAGCTGAACGAGGCCTTTGCCGCGCAGGTGCTGGCCTGCACCCGCGAATGGGGTTTTGGCACCGCCGATTTCGACCGGATGAATGTCAATGGCTCGGGCATTTCGCTCGGCCATCCGGTCGGCGCGACCGGTGGCAGGATTCTGGCCACGCTGTTGCGGGAAATGGACCGTCGCGAAGCGCGCTTCGGGCTTGAAACAATGTGCATCGGCGGCGGCCAGGGAATTGCGGCGGTTTTCGAGCGCGTCGTCGACTGAATCAAAACAGCTGCGGCATCCCCCTATACTTTTCCTACGATCCATGTTATGCATCGCAGGTCGGCGATTAACTGTGCGCGTTTCATTTCGGGTTCGTAATGAACATTGGGGGTGCCGCAGCCATGCCTTCACCAGAGGATATGACCGAAAATCCTGCCGCCCAGGCCCGGCGCTGCCGGACGCTGGCGAGCAACATGACCAACCAGTCCGATATCGAACTGCTTGAGCATATGGCCGATGAGTACGACCTTCAGGCCGATGCTGCTGACAGCGGCGATGTCAAATATGCGCGAAGACAAACGCGCTGAAACCGCCGCCTGACTGACGGCAACCATATTCATCACATCTTGCCCGCAAGACCATCATTACCGGCCGGGTTACCATTTCTATCCGGCGTTTAGTGTTGGGTTAACGGGCCAGCCCCGGCATCAACTGGGGTCAGCGCCATCCATCTCCCGCCCACCCCATTTGTCTATACAATAGGTATATATACGGAATAAATCCTTTCCCCGTGCTGACGTTAAACTAATAACGACAGGCCTGTTTATGCAGACAGGCCGCAGGGGTGGAGTTGGTCGCGAGTCATGTGGGTATCGGCGCTGCTTGACCACAGCGAAAGCCTGCGCGCACAGGCGCTGCGCTGCCGTGCGCTCGCGGCGGGGCTGAAGACCCATGACGAAATCCAGCTGCTGCTGCAGATGGCCGACGAATATGAGGCCGAGGCCGCCAATTGGGAGGCCCGCGCGCTGTCGCGCAGCTCGTCGGACAGCACCGAAGGCTGAGCGCATGGCGGCGGGTTGCGCCCGCGCCCGCCCGGCCGATCCTCCCCGGCAGCATGCAGCCAGCCGCCCACCTCAGGCCGCAGCAATCTTCAGCCGGTGACGCCCCGGACCGCGCTGTCAAACCACCCCGCAAGACCGATCGGCCAGAGCTGACCGATCCGCCGCCAGCCCCAGCGCCGCGACGGGGACATCGCCGCGAACGATGCCAAGCCGCGCATGAAAAATGCCGGGCCAGCACAGGCTGACCCGGCATCTTTCGAACCCCGCCCGCTGCCACGCAGCGGGTCGGGCAGTCTGCCAATCAGTAGCGATAATGATCCGGCTTGAACGGCCCTTCGGCACCGACGCCGATATAGGCGGCCTGTTCCGGATTGAGCTTGGTCAGCTTCACGCCCAGCTTTTCCAGATGCAGCATCGCGACCTTTTCATCGAGATGCTTGGGCAGGACATAGACTTCGTTCTTGTACTGCGCGTGGTTCTTCCACAGCTCGATCTGGGCGATCGTCTGGTTGGTGAAGCTCGACGACATGACGAAGCTCGGATGGCCGGTCGCGTTGCCGAGATTGACCAGACGGCCCTTCGACAGGACGATGATCTTCTTGGCATCCGGGAACTCGACCTCGTCGACCTGCGGCTTGATCTCGGTCCACTTCATGTTGGCGAGCGCGCCGATCTGGATCTCGCTGTCGAAATGGCCGATGTTGCAGACGATCGCCATGTTCTTCATCGCGCGCATGTGATCGAGCGTGATCACATCCTTGTTGCCGGTCGCGGTGACGAAGATGTCGGCGCGGGTCGCCGCTTCTTCCATGGTGACGACTTCATAGCCTTCCATCGCCGCCTGCAGCGCGCAGATCGGATCGATTTCGGTGACGAGCACGCGCGCGCCGCCATTGCGCAGCGACGCGGCCGACCCCTTGCCGACATCGCCAAAGCCGGCGACCACGGCGACCTTGCCGGCCAGCATCACGTCGGTCGCGCGGCGGATCGCGTCGACCAGCGATTCCTTGCAGCCATAAAGATTGTCGAACTTCGACTTGGTGACCGAATCATTGACGTTGATCGCCGGGAAGGGAAGCTTGCCGGTCTTGGCGAGTTCATAGAGCCGGTGGACCCCGGTGGTGGTTTCTTCCGACACGCCGCGGATGTTCTGGACGGTCTTGGTCAGATAGCCCGGACGCTCGGCCAGGAAGCGCTTGAGCGTCGCGCAGAAGATTTCCTCTTCCTCGTTGGTCGGCGTGAACAGCGTCTCGCCGGCTTCGACGCGCGCGCCCCACAGCGCGAACATCGTGGCGTCGCCGCCATCGTCGAGGATCATGTTGCAGGTCGTGTCCTGACCCCAGTCGAAGATGCGGACGACATAGTCCCAATATTCCTCGAGCGTTTCGCCCTTCACGGCGAACACCGGCACGCCCGACGCGGCGATGGCGGCGGCGGCATGATCCTGGGTGGAGAAGATGTTGCACGACGCCCAGCGCACTTCGGCGCCCAGCGCGGTCAGCGTTTCGATGAGCACCGCCGTCTGGATGGTCATGTGCAGCGAGCCGGTGATGCGCGCGCCCTTGAGCGGCTGCTCAGCGCCATATTCGGCGCGCAGCGCCATCAGGCCGGGCATTTCCGTCTCGGCGATCTCGATCTCCTTGCGGCCGAACGCGGCCAGGCTGAGATCGGCGACGACATAATCCTTGGGGTCGAGTTGAGTGGCCACGACGGTTCTTCTCCGGCAAACGAAAAAACGCGGCCGGCTGCGGAAATGCGGCCGGCCGGATGGCATCGCCCTTAGCGTCAGCACCCGCTCAAGGCAAATATAAAGAATCCTTTATATCCGCCATTCTCCCCGGATCGACAGGGCGGAGATGGCGGAAAAGAGGGTAAATGAAAGCTTGCCGGTCGGTCCCCGCCACGCGCGCGGCTTAACGCCGCTATGGAGGCCCCTGCTTGCGCTCGCGGCTTAACGCCGCGACGGGGTCCCCTGCTTGCGCTCGCGGCTCAACGCCGCGACGGGGTCCCCTGCTTGCGCTCGCGGCTTAACGCCGCGATGCGATGGCCAGCGGTGCGGCAGGGCCGGTGCAGCGTGCGCCCGGCAGCGCCGGCTGCATATCGGCCGCCTCGGCCAGTTCGATCAGCGCCGGCAATGCGCCCTTGGCACCGGCGGCCGCGCGCAGGATGTTGCGCATGTCGTCGCAGCCCAGCCCCGACACGCCCGCACCGTAACGATTGGCGACCGTGGTGACATAGCGGTCATAGGCATCGAGCGCGCGCGCCGCGCCGACATTGGCGGCGAAATGCTGGCGCAGCTCGTCATTCACCCGCACCAGCGCCGGGCGGCTGTGCTGCACGAACGCATTGTAATCCGACACGAAATCGGGCGCGGCGCGGCGGCAGCGCAGCGCTTCGACCATCAGCATCGTGTCCAGTTCGCGCACCTGCGCGGCGCGATAGGCGGCATCGCTCCAGCACGCTGCCTCGACAGGTGCGGCAAGTGCGGCGGCGGCGGCGAACAGCGCAGCCCCTTTGGCGAAAAATGTCATCGACCGATCCTTTCGACAACCGGAGCCGCATGAGCGCGGCCCACCGCCAGACTGGAGCGGGAGGATCGGCCAGAATGTGAAAAGAAATGGTTAAGCCGGGGCTGGCGACGATTGGCCGGGGGGCGGCGCAACTGGTGCCAGCGCGGCGGCGGCCCGCTCGAACATCAGCACCTCATTGCCCTTATAGGGGCAGGTGCCGAACGGCCGGTAGCCAAGCGCTGCCGCCGTCGCCAGCGACGGGGCATTGGCAGGATCGATGATGCATACGGTGCGGGCAAAATGATGCTCCGCCTCCGCCCAGCCGAGCACGGCCGTCATCGCCGCGCGGGCATGGCCATGCCCGTGGGCTGCCGGGCACAGCACCCAGCCCGCCTCGGGCGCGCTGTCGAACCGGCTGCCCAGCCCGCGCCGCCCCTCGAACAGGCCGACCTCGCCCAGCGCCGCGCCGGTCTCGCGGTCCTCGACCACCCACATGCCAAAGCCGTTGGTCCGCCAATGGCCGATATAGCGCAGCAGCCGGTTCCACGTGTCTTCAGGGGCCATGGGCTGGCCGCCGAAATGGCGCACCACCACTGGATCGCGCCAAAGCGCGATCAGCGTTTCGGCATCTTCCCGGCGATGCGCCCTCAACCGCAACCGGTCGGTCAGGATTTCCGGGGCGGCATCTGGCATCAGGGTTCCGATCACTGTGGCATTTGAGCGGCAACGACCCTAAACAGCGCGCCGTCCGGAGTCATCCCGGCTCCGAGTCACCGCTGGAACCCGCCATGTTGGAACCCGCCCAATCCGGCCCCATCGCCATCGCGTGCGACCATGCCGCCGTCGCGCTCAAGACGCTGCTTGCCGACTGGCTGCGCGAACAGGGCCATGAGGTGATCGACCTTGGCACCGCGACCGAGGCCTCGGTCGATTATCCCGATTTCGGCTATCGGCTGGCGCGCGCGATTGCCGCCGGCGATGCGGCGCGCGGCATTGCGCTGTGCGGATCGGGCATCGGCATTTCCATTGCCGTCAACCGCGAGCCGGCCTGCCGCTGCGCGCTGGTGTCGGAACCGCTGTCGGCGCGGCTGGCGCGCGAACATAATGATGCGAACGTGATCGCGCTGGGCGCGCGGCTGGTCGGGCCGGACATGGCCAAGGCCTGTGTCGAGACGTTCCTGTCGACCGCCTTTCTCGGCGACCGCCATGTCCGGCGCGTCGGCAAGCTGTCCACCCCCATCCTTGCCAAGGAGCCCGCATGAGCACCAATCCCGTCTCCCTTGCCCAGGTCCAGCCGGACGGTTTCTTCAGCCGCGGCCTGGCCGATGCCGACCGCGAGGTGTTTGCCGGCGTCGCCGCCGAGCTGGAGCGCGAGCGTTACCAGATCGAGCTGATCGCATCGGAAAACATCGTCTCGCGCGCGGTGCTCGAAGCGCAAGGATCGGTGTTCACCAACAAATATGCCGAGGGCTATCCCGGCAAGCGCTATTATCAGGGCTGCGCCCCGTCCGACACCGTCGAGACGCTGGCCATCGAGCGCGCCAAGCAGCTGTTCGGCTGCGGCTTTGCCAATGTGCAGCCGCATTCGGGCGCACAGGCCAATGGCGCGGTCATGCTCGCGCTGACCAAGCCCGGCGACACCATTCTGGGCATGAGCCTGGATGCCGGCGGCCATCTGACGCACGGCGCCCGCGCCGCCCAGTCGGGCAAATGGTTCAACGCCGTGCAATATGGCGTGCGGCCCGACGACCATCTGATCGATTATGACGAGGTCGAACGGCTGGCCAAGGAACACCGGCCGACGCTGATCATCGCCGGCGGCTCGGCCTATCCGCGCATCATCGATTTCGCCCGCTTCCGCGCGATTGCCGACGAGGTCGGCGCGCATTTCCTGGTCGACATGGCGCATTTCTCGGGTCTGGTCGCGGGCGGCCACCACCCCTCGCCCTTCGGCCATGCCCATGTCGTGACCACCACGACCCACAAGACGCTGCGTGGCCCGCGCGGCGGCATGATCATGACCGATGACGAGGCGATCGCGAAGAAGATCAACTCGGCGGTGTTCCCCGGCCTGCAAGGCGGGCCGCTGATGCATGTCATCGCCGCCAAGGCGGTGGCGTTCGGCGAGGCGCTGCGCCCCGAATATCGCGACTATATCGGCGCGGTCATCGAAAATGCCCGCGCGCTCGCCGCGCGGCTGAAGGAGCGCGGGGCCGATCTGGTCGCTGGCGGCACCGACACCCATCTGGCGCTGGTCGATCTGCGGCCGCTGGGCATCACCGGGCGCGACGCCGACGAGGCGCTGGAGCGGTCGGGCATCACCTGCAACAAGAACGGCATTCCGTTCGATCCGCTGCCCCCGGTCAAGACCAGCGGCATCCGCGTCGGTTCGCCCGCGGGCACGACGCGCGGCTTCGGCGTTGCCGAGTTCCGCGCCATTGGCGACATGATCGCCGATGTGCTCGACGGGCTGCGCGCCAAGGGCGAGCATGGCGACCCGGCGGTCGAGGCCGATGTCCGGGCGCGGGTGCGCGCGCTGTGCGAGCGTTTCCCCATCTATCCGGGTTTTTGATGCGCTGCCCCTATTGCGGTCATGATGCGAGCCAGGTGAAGGACAGCCGCCCCAGCGAGGATGGGGCGGCGATCCGCCGCCGCCGCCAGTGCGAAGGCTGTGGCGCGCGCTTCACCACGTTCGAGCGCATCCAGCTGCGCGAGCTGACGGTGGTGAAAAGCGAGGACCGGCGCGAGCCGTTCGACCGCGACAAGCTGGCGCGGTCGATCGCGATTGCGTGCCGCAAACGCCCGATCGAGACGGTCAGGATCGAACGGCTGGTGTCCGGCATCCAGCGCCAGCTTGAAACCAGCGGCGAGACCGAAGTGCCAGCCAGCCTTATCGGCGCGCTGGTGATGGACGGGCTGCGCGGGCTGGACAGTGTCGCCTATATTCGTTTTGCCAGTGTTTACAAAGACTTCTCAGAAGCGCGCGACTTTCGCGAGTTTGCCGGCGCGGTGATCGAGGCGGGTGGCGCGGAATGAGCCGGCCGGTCATCGTGCTCGTCCGCCCGCAGCTGGGCGAGAATATCGGCGCGGTCGCCCGCGCGATGCTGAACTTCGGCCTGACCGAACTGCGGCTGGTCGATCCGCGCGACGGCTGGCCCAATCCCGCCGCCGGGCCATCGGCCTCGGGCGCGGACCGGGTCCTCGACGGGGCGCAGCTGTTCGCCTCCACCGCCGAGGCGGTTGCCGACTGTGCCCATGTCTATGCGACGACGATGATCCGGCGCGGCATGGCCAAGCCGGTCGTCACCCCGGAACAGGCGAGCGGCGAGATCCGCACCCGCCCCGGCCGGTCGGCGCTGCTGTTCGGGCCGGAACGATCTGGGCTGGACAAGGATGATATCGCGCTTGCCCGCGCGGTGCTGACGATCCCGATCAACCCCGATTTCGGCTCGCTGAACCTTGCCCAGTCGGTCGCGGTGATCGCCTATGAATGGTCGAAGCAGGATGCGCTCGCCATGCCGACGCTGCTCGACCTCGCCCCGCCCGCGCCGCAGGCGGAGCTGGAAGGGCTGATCGCCCATGTCGAACAGGTGCTGGAACCCGCCGGCTATTTCTTCCCCGAAAACCGCATCAGCGCGACCCGGCGGAGCCTGAGGGCGCTGCTGACCAAGCCCGGCTGGTCGTCGGCCGAAGTGCAGATGATGCGCGGCATTTTCTCGGCGGTTCAGCCGCGCGTGCGGTCGAAAACCTCGAACTCATAGGCAATCGACGCTTCGACGAGCTGCTCCCAGAGCTGAGCGATCAGATCGGTGCTCAGGCCATGCCGTGCGGCATGGTCGGATACGTTTGCGATCACCTGCGCCTTGCGGGCTTCGTCGCGCACATGCTCGCGGCCGGGCTTGATCCGTGCCGCCGCAGTCATGAAACCGAACCTGACCGCCAGCAACTCCACCAGCGCGCGGTCGATCGCATCGACGCCTAGGCGCACCTGCGCCATATCCTCGCACGCCGCCGGATGCCGCAGCCCGGCAAGCGCGGCATCGATCGGCATTGGATGATCTATCGGATTGCTCATCAACGATTTCCATATATCATGGCGGCCCGTCGCTCACAGCCACCAAGGACGAAATATGCGTGCCTCCCTTGCATGTCTGCTGCTTGCCGTCACCCTGCCTTATGCGGTGACCGCGCAGGCTTTCGAACCGAAAGGTGCCACCTCCGCCGACGCCAAGGCGGCGGAAGACAAGCTCATCTGCCGCCGGGAAGTGCCGGTCGGCTCGCTGGTCGCCTCGCGCAAGATGTGCCTGACCAAGGCGCAATGGGCCGAGCGGGAGCGCGTCGGCAACGACGTCGCCCGGCAGATGATCTATGACAATCAGGGCCGCCCGTCCGGGAGCAATTGATCCGGCAACAGGGTGGCAGGGGGCGGGTTCGCCAAACCGCGACCATGCTTGACTGCACCTGCACACAGGGCTAAGCGCCCGCCTTCGCGATTTGGCCCCGCATTCCGGTGAAGCGGTGGCCCTGCCCCCGGCCTTATGGCCGGGCCAGCAGGCGGAACCGGAACCAACGTTGTCGCAGATTGGAGATATCAGATGTCGAAGCGCCATAGCGCCAAGCACAAGCTCGACCGCCGGATGGGCGAAAACATCTGGGGGCGTCCCAAGTCCCCGGTGAACAAGCGCGAATATGGCCCCGGCCAGCACGGCCAGCGCCGCAAGGGCAAGATGTCGGATTACGGCCTGCAGCTGCGCGCCAAGCAGAAGCTGAAGGGCTATTACGGCGATGTGACCGAAAAGCAGTTCAAAAAGGCCTATGAGGAAGCGTCGCGCATGAAGGGCGACACCTCGCAGAACCTGATCGGCCTGCTCGAACAGCGCCTCGACATGATCGTCTATCGCGCCAAGTTCGCGCCGACCGTGTGGTCGGCCCGCCAGCTGGTCAGCCACGGCCATGTCCGTGTCAATGGCGTCAAGTGCAACATCGCGTCGCGCCGCGTGCGTCCGGGCGACATCGTCTCGCTGGGTGAAAAGGCCAAGCAGATGACGCTGGTGATGGAAGCGCAGAGCCTCGCTGAGCGCGAAATCCCCGATTACGTCGCGCCCGACGGCAACGACAAGATCACCTTCACCCGCGTGCCGACGCTCGACGAAGTGCCCTATCCGGTGAAGATGGAACCGAATCTGGTGGTCGAATTCTACAGCCGCTAATCCGGCCCGTTCGATCCGAACGAAAAAGGGCGGTCCGTGCGGGCCGCCCTTTTTTTATGTGCCGGGCTTTTGGGGCGGCCGGATCAGCCTGCCGGCTTGTCCGCAAACGCCGCGCGGATAAACGCCTCGCTGCGCGTCAGCATGTCGGCCCGCGCCGTCCCGTCCCTCAGGCTGTGGGCAAGCCCCGGATAGATGTGCAGTTCGGCCGGCCGGCCCTTGTCCTTCAGCGCATCGGCCATCATCCGCGACTGGACGACATCGACATTCTGGTCGAGCGTCCCGTGGAAAAGCTGCACCGGCACGGTGATCGCCCCGGCATTGCGATAGGGCGATCCCTGTTCGACCTGCGGCCCGGATCCGATTTCGAACCGCGCCAGCCGCGCCGCAGTCGAGCGCGCATATTGCGCCTTGAGCGTCGCGAAATCGGTGACCGGCGCGACCGCGACAATCGCCTTGAACAGCCCGGGGGCGATCACGCCCGACTGGAGCGCCGCATAGCCGCCATAGGACCAGCCGAAGATCGCCAGCCGGCCGGGATCGGCAATCCCCTCGGCCACCAGCCAGCGGCCGCTGTCGACCACATCGCCGATCGCGATGCGCCATGATTTGAAGCCGTTCTCGCGCAGCCATGCGTCGCCATAGCCGGCCGAGCCGCGATAATTGGGCTGGAGCACGGCAAAGCCCTGATGCGCGAAATATTGCGCCAGCCAGTCAAAGCCCCATTCATCGCGCGCGCTCGGCCCGCCATGCGGCATGACCAGAGCGGGCAAGCCCTTGCCGGTCGACCCCGGCGGCAGCGTCAGATAGGCGGGCACCTGCGTCCCGTCCCCCGCCTTGACGAAGACATGGCGCACATTGGCCAGCGTCTTGTCGGCCAGCCCCGGATAGAGCCGGAGCAGCGGCCGCAGCTGTTTGGAGCTGCGGTCGAGCAGGAACAGCGTGCCGGGATCGACATCCGATGCGGCCGAGACCAGCAGCCGCTGTTCATCGTCGCTCGCCCCGGCAAAGCCGATGGCCGGGGCCCCGGGCAGCGCGCGCGACAGGGACTCACGCAGCCGTGCAAGCCCGGCGTCGAAATAATGGGCATGCGTCGCATCGGTGGTGTAGCCGACGCCAACCACGCGGCGCTTGCGCCCGATGCGGATCAGATCCCCGACATCGACCGCGGGATGCGCGAACACCAGCTCCTCACGGTCCGATCCGTCGAGCGCGTGGGCGAACAGCGCCAGCCGCCCTTGATGACGCCGATAGCCATAGGCCCGATCAAGATCGGGGTCGACGGCGAACGGGTTGAACCCGTCACCGGTGCGGCTGTCATGGTCGCCGAGCGGTCGCCAGTCGCCCCCGGTCTTCAGCCGGTAACGATAATTGGTGATGCCGGTGGCGACATAATCACCGGTGAATTGGGTAGATCCGATGATGCGCAGCTGACCGAGGCCGTCGGTGATGAACTCGCCAATCTCGACGGTCGCCGGGGTGGTCGCGCGCGACCTGAGCGTCCGGGTATCGACCAGATCAAGGCTGTAGCCCTCGGCGGTCCGCCGGACCAGCGTGCGCGGGTCGGCATCCGGCACGTGCCAGCGCGACATCAGCACCGCACCGTCGGTGCCGGGCGCGAAATCAACCAGCTGGCCACCAAAGCCGCTGACATAGGCGGCATTGCCCGACGGACGTTCGGAAATGACCTTGAGATTGCCGCCATCGGCATCGAGCGCGATCCAGCGTGTCGCGCCGAGCACATAGCCCGAATATTCGCCAAGCGCACCGATCCGGCAGGCGAGCCGTGTCGCCGCCACCCAATGACAGCGTTCGATCCATTCCGGCTTCCCGGTTGTCGAAATCACCGGGGCCGGCGTGGCCGCCCCGGCGAGATCGACGACGAACAGGATGTTGCCGCCGCCCGCACGCGGGGCGAGATAGGACAGGCGTTGCCCGTCGGGCGACAGATCAGCAGCGATATAGGCGGGCAGCGCGCCGAACGCCTCGGCCGGCGTCGGTGCCGCGCCATTCGCGGCCGATGCGGTCATCAGTCCCGCCACCAACGGCAACAATATGGCCGTCGCGGCCGCCCTGCCGACAGGCCGGCTGCAGTTCGTCCTGGTCAACACGCGCCCCCTCTGGCCCATACGGACGTCCCGCGCCGGAGCGCTGCACGCAGCCCCCCGGCGCGCGGGACTTTCCCGCCTTCCCCCTCACGCCCGACCACCCTATATCGGCGCGACGTCCGCGCCCAAGGGCGGACCGCATCCATTCCGGTTTAATCTGCCGGTTCAACAGCTTGATGGACAAGATAACGATGCCGCCTTTCCGCCAGCCACCCGAATGGGCCCCGCACGACTGGGTGTGGATCGGCTTTCCCAGCGACCCCGAGCTGTGGCTGGAGGATCTGGCCCCCGCCCAGGCCGAGGTCGCGGCCTTTGCCGCGGCCGTGGCAGCCGATGGCGCGGGCGAGCGGGTGCTGGTGGTCGCGGCCGATGACGATGCGGCGGCCGCTGCGCGCGCGCTGGCGGTGCCGGGGGTCGAGGTGATGGTCGCCCCGTTCGGCGATATCTGGCTGCGCGACACCGGCCCGGTGATCGTCTCCGCCGCCGATGGCGCGCGCGCCGGCCGGGGCTTCCGCTTCAATGGCTGGGGCGGGAAATATGATCTGCCCGGCGATGACGATCTCGCCGGGCGGCTGGCGGATGCCGCCGGTCTCGCCTTCACCGCTGCCGATTATGTGCTGGAAGGCGGCGCGATCGACACCGACGGCACCGGGCTGGCGGTGACGACCGAGCAATGCCTGCTCAACCCCAATCGCAACCCGGCGCTGTCGCGCGCCGACATCGAAGCGCGGCTGGCGGCCGATCTGGGGCTGACCCGCATCCTGTGGCTGGGCGACGGGCTGATCAACGACCATACCGACGGGCATGTCGACAATCTGGCGCGCTTTGTCGGGCCGGGCCGGCTCGCCATTCCCGAACCGGCGGGCGAGGATGATCCCAATGCCGCGATCTACCGCGACGCGGCGGCACGCGCCCGCGCCTTCGGGCTGGAGGTGGTTCCCGTCCCCTCGCCGGGCCGGGTGGAGCGCGACGGCGATATCGTGCCGGCCAGCTATATGAACTTCTATATCGGCAATGCCACGGTCGTCGTGCCGCTTTATGGCGCGGCAAATGACGATGCCGCTATCGCCGCATTCGCCCGCATCTTTCCCGACCGCCGCGTCGTCGGCCAGCGCGCCGACCATGTGCTGACCGGCGGCGGCAGCCTTCATTGCATCAGCCAGCAGGTGCCCCTGTCATGACCGAACTCACCGTCGCCGCGCTGCAACTGCCGCTGGGCGGCAGCGCGCAGGACAATATCGCCCATGTCAGCGAACTGGTGCGCGAGGCCGCGGCGCGCGGCGCGCAGGTCATCCTGCCGCCCGAGCTGTTCGAGGGGCCGTATTTCTGCCGCGTCGAGGATGAAGCGCTGTTCGCCACCGCGCGCCCGATGGCCGAACATCCAAGCGTGCTTGCGATGCAGAAGCTGGCCGCCGAACTGGGCGTCGCCATCCCGACCAGCTTTTTCGAGCGCGACGGGCCGCATCATTACAACAGCCTGGCGATGATCGACGCGACCGGCGCGATCATGGGCCTGTATCGCAAGAGCCATATTCCCGACGGCCCCGGTTATGAGGAGAAATTCTATTTCCGGCCGGGCAATAGCGGGTTCAAGACCTGGGCGCTGCCCCAGACCATGGTCGGCGTCGGCATCTGCTGGGATCAATGGTATCCTGAATGCGCGCGCGCGATGATGCTGATGGGGGCCGAGGCGCTGTTCTACCCGACCGCGATCGGCAGCGAGCCGCACGATCCCGGCCTCGACACCAGCCGGCTGTGGCGGCGGGCGATGATCGGCCATGCGGTGTCGAACGTGGTGCCGGTGATCGCCGCCAACCGCATCGGCACCGAGGACGGGCAGCATTTCTATGGCCACAGCTTCATCTGCGACGAGCGCGGCGATCTGGTCGCGGAGTTTGGCGCGAACGAGACCGGCGTGCTGGTCGCAACGCTCGATATCGACCGGATCCGGCGGCACCGCGCGGCGTTCGGCTTTTTCCGTGACCGGCGGCCGGAGCTGTATCACCGGCTGGTCGAGGACAGATGAGGCGATGGCCGGGCCGCGCGGCGCTGGCGGCGCTGCTGACCTGCGCGTCCCTTGCCGGGGGCGATGCCATGGCTGCTGACGCCCGGCTCGGCAATCCGGTCGGCTATTTCGAGATTCCGGTGACCGATCTTGATCGCGCCATCGGCTTTTACGAAGCGGTGTTCGGCGTGACGCTCGAACGCCAGACCATCGATGGCTATCAAATGGCGCTGTTCCCCGCCCTCGACGGCGGCGCGGGCGCGAGCGGGGCGCTCGCGCGCGGCGATGTCTATGTGCCGGGCAAGGCCGGGCCGGTGCTTTATTTCGACACCCCGGCCCTTGAGGCAACGCTGGCCCGCGCCGTCGCGCGCGGCGCGGCGATTCTCTATCCGGTCAAGGACATCGGCGCCGCCGGCCGCATCGCCGAGATCGAGGACAGCGAGGGCAACCGCATCGCCCTGCACGAACGCCCGCGCCGCTGAAGCGCAGCGGCCGGCACGGCGCGCCAGAGGAGAGGCGTATTTATTGCGCCCGCCATCCGTCTCCAGATTCCGGCTGCCGGTTGCCGGTTGCAGCAAGCCGCACGGCCGGCAACGAAAGCGCTTGCCGCATCGCAATCTATTCGCAATAGCGATGCGACTGATTATTAATAACGGATTGATCGATGCGCTTCGCCCTGCTGCTGTCCGCCGCCCTGACTGGCCTGTCCGCCGCTCCCTTTGCGGCTCATGCCGGCACGCCGGCCACCGCCGGGATGATGGATGGCGAGGTTGAATCCGCCAGCGCGCCTGACGCCGCTGCGCCGGGCGACATCATCGTTACCGCCACGCGCACGGAGCTGCCGGTCACGGCGCTGCCGCTGACCGCCAGGGTGATCGACCGCGATACGCTCGACCGGCAGCTGCAGATTTCCGGTTCGGTCGTCGACGCGGTCGCAGCGCTGACGCCCAGCTTCTCGCCGTCACGCCAAAAGCTGACCGGCCAGGGCGAAACGCTGCGCGGCCGATCGCCGCTGTTCGCGATCGACGGCATCCCGCAGACCGCGCCGCTGCGCGACGGATCGCGCGACGGCTTCACCATCGATCCGTTTTTCATCGACCGCGTCGAACTGGTGCTGGGCTCGAACGCCCTGCAAGGCATTGGCGGCACCGGCGGCGTCATCAATCAGGTGACCGTGTCGGCCCCGGCCGAACAGGGATGGAGCGCGCGCACGATCCTGACCGGCACTGCCGAGAATGGCTGGCGCGGGGACGGGCTGGGCGCCAAGGCCGGGGCGCTGGTCGCCAACCGCTCGGGGGCGTTCGAGATCGTGGTGGGCGCGGCCTATGAACGGCGCGGCGTGTTCCGGGACGCGCAGGAACGGCGGATCGCGCCCGACGGCACACAGGGCGACCTGATGGATTCGGACAGCTTCAGCCTGTTCGCCAAGGCAGGGCTGGCGCTGGGCGACGGCGTGCGGCTGGAGGCGATGGCCCAGCGTTTCCAGCTGCAGGGCGATGGCGATCTGGTCGCGGTCGCCGGCAACCGGGCAACCGGCCTGCCATCCACCGGCGCGGCGGGCATCGTGCCCGGCGCAGCGCCGGAAAATCTGGCCGAATCGGTCGCGCTGACGCTGACCGCCGACGATCTGGCGGGTGGCGCGCTGCGCGTGCGCGGCTTCTGGAACCGCACCGCCGACATTTACGGCGGCGGCATTTTTGCCGATTTCCAGGATCCGGCGATCGCGCCCCTCGGCACGCTGTTCGACCAGTCGCAGAATATCAGCCGCAAATGGGGCGTGAATGCCAGCTGGGAACGCGGCTTCGGCCCGCTCAACCTTGTGCTTGGCGTCGATCTGCTCAACGATGCCACCGTGCAGAAACTGGCCGCGACCGACCGTGCCTGGGTGCCGCCGACCGATTATCGCAGCATCTCCCCCTTTGCGCAGGCCAATCTGGCGCTGTTCGACGACAAGCTGCGGCTGGCGGGCGGGCTGCGCTGGGAAAATGTCCGCATCGACATCGCCGATTACCGAACGCTGTGGTTTTACGGCCCGCAACAGGTGGGGGGCGGCAGCCCGAGCTTTGACCGGCTGCTGCCCAATGGCGGCATCGTGATCGAACCCAGCCCCGGCATCCGCGCTTATGCCAGCTATGCCCAGGGCTATACGGTCGCCGATATCGGCCGCATCACCCGCGCGATCCGCACGCCGAATGTCGATCTCGACCGCTTCCTCGATATCGCGCCGGTCATCGCCGACAATCGCGAAATCGGCGTCGAAATCCGGCGCGGCCCGGTGGAGGCAAGCGTCACCTATTTCTGGTCGGACAGCGACCGCGGCCAGCTGCTCGTGCTGGTCGGCGATGTGTTCGAGGTGCAGCGGCAGCGCATCGAGATCGAGGGGCTGGAGGCAAATCTGTCGGTCGCCACCCCGGTTGACGGGCTGCGGCTGGGCATCGGCTATGCGCATCTGGCCGGCCGGGTCGATGGCAATGGCGACGGGCAGGTGGACACCGATCTCGACGGCGCCAATATCGGCCCGGACCGGCTGAACCTGTCCGCGGACTGGGCGATCGGCCCGGTGGCGCTGCGCCTCCAGTCGCGCACGCATTTCGCCCGCCGCTTCCGTGGCGGCGATCCGCGCAACGATTTCGGCGGCTATCACCTGCTCGACGGTGCCGTGAGCATGGACACCAAATGGGGCCGGATCAGCCTGTCGGCGCAGAATCTGCTCAACCGGCAATATATCGACTATAACAGCGACACCCAGCGCCCGACCGACAATCTGCGCTTTTTCGCCGGGCGCGGGCGCAGCGTGACGCTGGGCTGGCTCGGCCGTTTCTGATGCACCGCGCGCTCGGCCTGTTCCATCGCTGGCTGGGCGCGATCATAGGTGCCGGGCTGGCCGTGCTCGGCCTGTCCGGCACGCTTTTGCTGTGGAAACCCTGGTGGATCGGCGTGCCGCAGGTCGCGCGCGCCGCCGAACCGGCGGAAATCGGCGCGATCACCCGCGCTGCCGAACGGCTGGGTGCCGGCCATGTCACCCTGCCCTCGGCCGAATTGGGGGTCGCCCATGCCGGGCTGCCGGGCGGCGGCGGGGCCTATCTGTCCCATGATGGCAGGCTGCTCGCGCGCTGGGACAATATGTGGGAACGGCCCGAAACGCTGCTGTTCGACCTTCACCACCATCTGCTGATGGGCGAGACCGGAGAGATCATCTCCGGCTGGTTCGGCCTTGCCGCGTTGTTGTTCGTCATCACCGGCGCGATCCTGTGGTGGCCGACTCGGCGCACCTTTGCCTGGCGCGCCCTGCCCGCGCGGCTGACCCGGCCGGCGATCATTCGCCATCACCGCGATATCGGCATTATCATCGCCCTGCCGCTGCTGCTGGCGGGCGCGACCGGCGCGCTGATGGTGCTGAAGCCGCTGAGCCGGGCGGTCTTCGCGCCCCTGTCGACGCCCGCAGCCATCGCTGCATGGCAACAGCCGCCACCCGCCTTTTCGGCGCGGCGTTCAGCGCCGGACTGGCCGGTCCTCGTCGCTCAGGCGCAGGCGCGATTCCCGGTGGCGGTGCCGCGAATCATCATCTGGCCGAAAAAGCCCGGCGATCCGGCCATGATTCGGATGCGCCAGCCGGCCGAATGGCACCCAAATGGCCGCACAACGCTGTCTTTCACCCCCGACGGCCGGATGCTTGCCGCGCGCGATGCAACCCGCGCGCCGCGCGCCGTGAGGGCGCAGAACGCGCTTTATCCGCTTCATGCGGCGCGGATGACAGGCAGCCCGCTGTCGGTGCCGCTGCGCATCGTGCTGACGCTCACCGGGCTTGGGCTGACACTGCTCGGCAGCCTGGCGGTGATGAGTTTCTGGCAATCCCGGCCGCGCAACCCGCGGTGACGGCCGCAAGCGCGCCGGCGGCGCCGCCATCCGGCATTGCGCGCAAAAATGCGGCCTGAACCAGAGATTTGGGAAAATGGCGCGCCCGGAACGATTCGAACGTCCGACCCTCAGATTCGTAGTCTGATGCTCTATCCAGCTGAGCTACGGGCGCGTTGGAGGTGGGCCAGTAGCCCGGAAATTCAGGGAGCGCAAGCCCATTGCGAGCCCATTGCGAGCATTGTTTCAAACGCCTAGGCCGATGGCCATGCGCAGCCTCAGCCCGCTTGCCCTTCTGCTCCTTGCCGCCTGTGCGTCAGGGGGTGCCGCCCCGTCGCTTCGCCACCGCGCGATCGAGGATCGCAGCATGGACGAGCCGGTGCGCACGCCCGCCGCGCCGGGCGCGGCAGATGCGGCGCTTACGGCGCGAATCGCCGCGCTGCGCGCCGATCTGGCGGCTGCTGGCCGGGCCTTTGGCGAACTTCAGCCGGCAACCGCGCAGGCGGTGGCCGGTGCGGGGGCAGAAGGCAGCGAATCATGGGTGGCGGCGCAGCTGGGGCTGACGGCACTGGCCGACGCCCATGGCCGCACACCGGCGATCCTGGCCGAGCTTGACGGGCTGATCGCCGCGCGGCTGGCCGAGGGCCAGGAGAGCGGAGTAGCCGAACTGACCGCGCTGCAGGCCGACGCCGTGCGGCAGGCCGACGCACAGCGCGCGCAGCTCGATTCGCTGTCGGCGCGGCTGGCGCGCTGACCGGGGCGGCGTCGCACCGCCCGATCAGCCCTGACCCTTTTGACCTCCCGCCCCTCAGCCGTGGCGGCTGGCGGCGACCGCCGCCGCATGGGCGCGGCCATTTTCGACATAATGGGCCACGCCCAGCCGGTTCATCGCCACTTCGGCGTCGCTCAACGCGCGCATCAGCCGCGCCGGGCGGCCGCCCCACAGCTCGCGCGCGGCGATGCGCTTCCCGGGGGTCAGCATCGCGCCGGCGGCCAGCATCCCGTCACCCTCGATCCAGGCCTTGTCCATGATGATCGCGCCCAGCCCGACAAAGGCGCGGTCTTCGAGCACGCAGCCATGGATCATCGCCATATGGCCGATCAGCACATCGTCGCCGATCAGCGTCGGGCTGCCGGCATCGCCGGGCGCGCGCGGCGAATCGCAATGGATGACGGTGCCGTCCTGAATGTTGGTGCGCGCGCCGATGCGGATATGGTTCACATCGGCGCGGATCACGCAGTTATACCAGATGCTGGCATCCGGCCCGATTTCGATATCGCCGATCAGCCGGCATCCGGGCGCGACGAACGCGCTGTCATGGATGCGCGGCCTTTTGCCGCCCAGTTCGATGATCGTCACCCCGTCCACGCCTGTTCTCCACGAAGATTCATCCCGCGACTCCAAAAATCCGGCAAATGGGACTCCTAGTGCCGCCGTCCGGTGCGGATCAGCGGCAGGATCGATCCATAATCATCGCTCCACCCGGCAAAGCCCGGCATCGGGCGCAGCGCCCGCCAGCCGCCGAGGCTACGCGGGGCGGCGGCGTCGATCACCGCCGGATCGGGGCTGAGCGCCACCCAGATCGAGCTGTTTTCCAGCCGCGCCGCCGGCGTGCCGGGCCGCACCCGGTGGTCGAGCAGCCGGGCCGACCAGCCCCCAGCCAGCGCCGCCTGCGCGATCACCGGTTCCAGCCGCAAATGCCGGTTGGTGATATGGACGAGCAGCAGCCCGTTCGGGGCCAGCACGCGGCGATAGAGCGCGAACGCCTCCCCGGTCAGCAGGTGCATCGGCACCGCATCCGATGAAAAGGCATCAAGGGCGAGCAGATCGAAGCTGCCGGGCCGCGCGCGGGCGAGTGACAGCCGCGCATCGCCGATCACAATCCCGGCCCCCGGCGCGCAACCGGACAGGAAGGAAAAGCGCGTCCGCGCCACCCGCACCATCAGCGGGTCGATCTCGAAAAACCGCCACTGCTGGCCCGGCCGGGCATAGCAGGCGAGCGTCCCCGCCCCCAGCCCGACCACGCCCACCCGCGCGCGCGGCCCGGCAATCCCCGGCAGCGCGGTGAGCGCGCGGCCAATGCCGGCATCCGGCCCGTAATAGCTGGTCGGGCGCAGCCGTTCCGGCCCGGCCAGACGCTGCAGGCCATGGGCGGTGGTGCCATGGGCAAGCACCCGCACCCCGCCCCGGTCGCGCACCGTGTAGATCCCGAAATAGCTGCGCATCCGCGCGCCCGGCTGGTTCGACAGCGACAGCGCATCCGCCCCGCCCGAGACGAGCAGGATGCCCAGCACAGCAACCACGAACACCGCGCGCCGCCCGGCACAGGCAATGGCGATGACGCCGATCAGCAGCGCCGCCAGCATCATGCCCTGCGCGGCGCCAAACGGCCCGATCCGCGCCAGCGCCGCCGCCACGATCAGCGCGATCAGCACCGGCCCGGCAAGGACGATCATGCGCCCCGCGGCCCCCGGCAGACGCCACAGCGGCACCAGCGCGGCCGCCGCCAGCAGCAGCAGCGGATGCTCATAGCTCCAGTCAAAGGCGAGCGGCGCGACCAGCGCGGCAAACGCCCCGCCCAGCGCCCCGCCCAGCGCCATCGCCAGATAAAAGCCGGTCAGATGGCGCGGCGACGGGCGTGCATCGTAAAGCCGCGCATGCAGCGCCACCGCCACGATGAACAGCAGCGCGAGCGCGGCCAGCGCGGTTGGCAGCGGCCGCCCGGCGACCGGCTGCACGGCGAGCGCGACCAGCGGCAGCATCAGCACCGGCGCGGCGCGCACGATCAGCGCCGCCGCACCGCGCCGTTCGGCAAAGGCAAAGGTGAAGCTGAGCAGATAAAGGCCAAGCGGCGCGACCCAGAGCAAGGGCATCGCGACGATATCGGTGGTGAGGAAAGTGGTCGTCGACAGGATCAGCCCCGACGGCACAAAGGCAAGCACCACCCACAGGCCGCGCTGCCGCCAGCCCGGTGCCGGCGAAGGATCGAAGCCGGCATCGTGCCGGTCGACGCCCGCGCGCGGCAGCACCAGCGCACAGCCGAGCGTCAGCACGGTCAGCAGCACATAGCCGAGCGACCAGAACTGGCTCTGCCCGGTCAGCGCAAGGCGCGGCTCGACCAGAAACGGATAGGCGAGCAGCCCGGCAAAGCTGCCGAGATTGGACGCGGCGTAGAGCGGATAGGGATCGCGCCCCCCGGTCGCCGCGCCATACCAACGCTGGAGCAACGGGGCCTGGGCGGCGACCGCGAGGAACAGCGGCCCGATCGACGACAGCAGCAACCCGGGGACCCACAGCACCGGCGACACATCCGGCCCCGGCGTGCCGCCCGAAAGCGTGATCGGCAGCATCAGCCCGGCGAGCGCGAGCAGCAGCAGCTGCACCGCCGACTGGGTGCGCGGGGTGAAGCGCGACAGCAGATGAGCATAGCCATAGCCGCCGAGCAGCAGCGCCTGATAGACGAGCATCGCGCTGTTCCACACCGCCGGCGCGCCGCCCAGCCGCGGCAGCGCCATGCGCGCGACCATCGGCTGGATCAGGAACAGCAGGAATGATCCGGTCAGGATCGCGCCGATGAACAGCCAGCCATGGTCGCGCCGGTCTTCGCCCAGCGCGTCGGCAGCCCCGGCGCCGAGCGCCGCCGTCGCCATGGTCAGCGGCCGAGCAGCCGGGCCGCGTGCGGCGCGTGATAGCTGAGCACGCCCGCACAGCCGGCGCGCTTGAACGCGGTCATCGTCTCCAGCACCAGCGCGTCGCGGTCGCCTGCACCGGCGGCCACCGCCGCCTCGATCATCGCATATTCGCCCGACACCTGATAGGCGAAGACGGGAACCTGAAACGCCTGTTTCACCCGCCAGATGATATCCAGATAGGCGAGACCGGGCTTGACCATCACGCTGTCCGCACCCTCGGCCAGATCGAGCGCGACCTCGCGCAGCGCCTCCTCGGCATTGCCCGGATCCATCTGATAGCTTTTCTTGTCGCCCGACAGCCGCCCGCGCGAGCCGACGGCGTCGCGGAACGGCCCGTAAAAGGCGCTCGCATATTTGGCGGCATAGGCCATGATCTGGACATTGACATGCCCCCCGGCCTCCAGCGCCGCGCGGATCGCCGTCACCCGCCCGTCCATCATGTCGGACGGCGCGATGATGTCGGCCCCGGCCCGCGCCTGATTGAGCGCCTGTTCGACCAGCACCGCCTTGGTCGCGTCGTTGAGCACATAGCCTGAAGCATCGACCAGCCCGTCATGGCCGTGCGCCGTATATGGATCGAGCGCGACATCGGTGAGCACGCCGATTTCGGGGGCGGCATCCTTGATCGCGCGGATCGCGCGGCACATCAGATTGTCGGGGTTGAGCGCCTCGCGCCCGTCTTCGGTGCGCAGCGCGGCGGGGGTGTTGGGGAACAGCGCGATCACCGGAATGCCCAGCTCCCGCGCCTCCACCGCGCGCTTTGCGATCAGATCGACCGACCAGCGCGACACGCCGGGCATGGTCGCGATCGGTTCTTCCACCCCCGTCCCTTCGACGATGAACAGCGGCCAGATCAGATCGGCCGGCGTGACCACCGTTTCGGCGTGAAGACGGCGGCTCCAGGCGGCGGCACGGGTGCGGCGCAGGCGCAGGGCGGGAAATGCAGCTTGACTCATGCACCAGACCTAGCGCGAACCTTGCCCCGGATGCCAGCACAACCGCCCGCCTCATACCCGCCGACTTCGCCTCCCGTTGCCACGGCACGCGAAGACGCGCTGCCGCGCCGCGCGGCGCTGGTCGTCAACGCCCGGTCGCGCAAGGGCCGCGACCTGTTCGCCGAGGCGCGGAACAGGCTGGAGGCGGCGGGGATCGAGCTGGTCGCCGCCCATGCGGTGCGCGATCCGCGCCAGTTGCAACAGATCATCCGCCGCGTGCTGGCCGATGATCCGCCGATGGTGATCGTCGGCGGCGGCGACGGCACGCTGTCGGGCGTGGTCGATGATTTCGTCGCCCATCATGCGGTGTTCGCGCTGCTGCCACTCGGCACCGCCAACAGCTTTGCCCGCACGCTGGGCATCCCGCTCGACCTCGATGGCGCGATCGCGGTGATTGCCGGCGGACGGCGGCGGCGGATCGATCTGGGGATGATCGACGGCGATTATTTCGCCAATGCCGCCGCCATCGGCATGTCGCCGCTGATCGCGCAGACGGTGCCGCACGGGCTGAAACGCTGGTTTGGGCGCATCGGCTATATGGCGTGGGCGGCGCTGGTGTTCACCCGCTTCCGCCCGTTCCGGCTGACGGTCGATGGCGAAACCATCGATGCGGTCGAGGTGCGGATCGCCAATGGCCGCTTTCACGGCGGGACCGAACTGATCGAGGATGCAGCGGTCGACAGCGGCGAAATCGTCGTGCAGGCGGTGATCGGCGATGCCAGCCACCGGCTGCTGACCAGCTGGGCGGCGAGCATCCTGAAGCTGAGCTGGCGGCGGCGCACAGTGCGCGAATTCCATGGCCGGGCGCTCTGCATCGAAACCGATCCGCCGCTGCCGATCTCGATCGACGGCGAGGTGCTGGCCAAGACCCCGGTGACGGCGCGCGTCGCCCCGGCAGTGATCGAGGTCGCCGCGCCGCAGGCCTAGGGCATTTTCGAGCCGGGCAGGCTTGCCCGGTGACTCGGAAAAAGCGGCGAACAAAAAGGCGCGTGCGGGGCCGGCGCGCTCAGCCGGTGAGATTGCTCGCCGCGCGGGCCGTCGGAGGTGCGGGCGCGCGCCCCATCCCGCCGCTGCGCCAGCCGCCGAAGCGGTAATAGAGCGCGGTCAGCACGACGGACACCGCCGACCCGGCCGGAAAGCTCCACCAGATCGCATCCGCGCCCAGCACCGGGCCGAACGCCACCGCAAAGCCGAACCGCACCGGCATCAGCGCGACCGTCAGGATGAGGAGCGGCACCATCACCGCGCCGTTCGCGCGCACCGTGGCCGACATGACGGCAGTGATGCCGAACAGGATCCAGCTCCACGCGACGATGCGGTTGACATGGGTGGCGATGTCGAGCGCCGCCCCCGCATCGGCCAGGAACAGCCCCAGCAGCGGGCGTTCGGCCAGAATGACGCACAGCACGACCAGCCCGGTCATCACGATGTTGATCGCAATCCCGGCGCGCATCGTCTGTTCGACCCGCGCCCATTGCCCGGCGCCCAGATTCTGCGCCGCGACCGCGCTTACCGCCGCGCCCACGGCCATCGCCGGCATCTGGATATAGGTCCATAGCTGGTTGGCAGCGCCAAAGGCGGCGATGGTCGCCACCCCTTCGGCATTGATCAGGAACACCATCATCAGCACCGACACCGACACGACCAGCATCTGCAGCCCCATCGGCACGCCCTTGGCCAGCAGCAGCTTCACGATCGCCGGATCGGGCCGCAGATAGCGCCATTGCGCCCCGCTCAGCCCGATCGGCAGGTCACGCGCGCGAATATAGCCGAGCAAGCCCGCCAGCCCGGCCAGATTGGCGATCAGCGTCGCCAGCGCCGATCCGGCAATGCCCAGCGCCGGCACCGGGCCAAGCCCCAGGATCAGCAGCGGATTGAGCACCACGTCGAGCGCGGCGGTCAGCCCCATGAAGATCAGCGGCGTCACCGCATCCCCTGCCCCGCGCAGCGCCATGGTGACGAGCACGGTGACGAAACTGGCCGGCACCGACAGCAGGATGACGCGCAGATAGAGATCGGCCAGCCCATGCGACTCGGTGGGCGTGCGCAGCAGATCGAGCAGCCGGTCCGCCGCAAGCCAGCCGGCCACCATGACGACCAGCCCGAAGATCAGGAACAACCCCAGCGCGGTGCCGAACACCCGCCGCGCGCCGTCAATGTCGCGGCGGCCGAACGCCTGGCCGATCAGGATCGTCGCCGCCATGCCGAACCCGAACATGGCCGCGAACAGCAGGAACATGACCAGGCTGGCATTGGTCGTCGCCGCGAGCGCCGTCGGCCCCAGAAACCGCCCGATCCACACCGCGTTGATCGAGGCGTTGAGCGACTGAAGCACGCTCGACCCCATGGTCGGCAGCGCGAACAGGATCAGCGTGCGGGCAATCGGCCCGGAGGTCAGATCCCTGCCCCCGGCCCGCCCGCCGCCGCGTGCTGCCCCGCCCGGGCTCACCCGAGCCGCGCGCGCGCCGCGGCCAGCCGTTCGGCCTCGGCGGCCTTGTCGGCATGATCGGCGCGCGCCTTGGCGACCGCTTCGGGCTTGGCGCGCTCGACAAAGGCCGGATTGTCCAGCCGCTGGGCAAGCGCGTCGCGCTCCTTCTCAGCGGCGGCAATCGCCTTGGCCAGCCGCGCGCGTTCGGCTTCGAGATCGATCACCCCTGCGAGCGGCAGCGCATAGGTCGCCTCGTCGACGACGATCTGCAACGCCCCGCCGGCAGGTGCCGCGCCGGGCGTCACCGCATCGATGCGCGCCATCCGGGCGAGCACCGGCCCGTTCCGGTCGATCCGCGCCAGCGTCGCCGCCGCCGCGTCGCGGACAAAGGCCGACAGGCGCGCCCCCGGGGCGATGCCCAGTTCGGTGCGCGCGGCGCGCACTTCGCCGACCAGCCGGATCAGCCAGTCAATCTCGCGCGCGGCATCGTCATCGGCGGGGATCGACGCCGCATCCGGCCAGCGCGCGACGATCAGTTCGTGATCGCGCGGCCCCATTGCGTGCCACAGCTCCTCGGTGATGAACGGCATGAACGGGTGCAGCATCACCAGAATCTGGTCGATCGCCCAGCCGGCGACGGCGCGAGTCTCGTCGTCGATCTGGCCCTTGATCAGTTCCAGATACCAGTCGCAGAACCGGTCCCAGACGAAGTGGTAGATGGTGTTGGCCGCTTCGTCATAACGCAGCCCGGCCAGCGCCTGATCGAGCGCGGCGACGGTCGCGCGCACTTCGCCAACGATCCAGCGATTGACCGGCAGGGTGGCGGGCGGCGGCACCGGCGACGACGACGCGCCGATGCCGTTCGCCTGCGCGAAGCGGGCGGCATTCCACAGCTTGGTCGCGAAATTGCGATAGCCCTCGACCCGGCGCTCATCGAGCTTCACGTCGCGGCCCTGGCTTTCCATCGCCGCCAGCGTGAAGCGCAGCGCATCGGCGCCGTAACGCTCGATCAGGCCCAGCGGATCGACGGTATTGCCCTTGGACTTGGACATTTTCGACCCGTCGGCCGCGCGCACCAGCCCGTGCAGATACAGCGTGCGGAACGGCACCTCGCGCATGAAATGCAGCCCCTGCATGATCATGCGCGCATCCCAGAAGAACAGGATGTCAAACCCCGAAATCAGCACGTCATTGGGATAATGGCGCGCGAGCATTTCGCTCTGATCGGGCCAGCCCAGCGTGCCGAACGGCCACAAGGCCGAGGAGAACCAGGTGTCGAGCACATCTGCATCGCGGGTCAGCACGACATCGGGGCCGATCGCCGCCCGCGCCTGCGCCAGCGCCTCATCCTCGGTTTCGGCGACGAACACCTGCCCGTCGGGCGCGAACCAGGCCGGGATGCGGTGCCCCCACCACAGCTGGCGCGACACGCACCAGGGCTGGATGTTGTCCATCCAGTTGAAATAGGTCTTGGCCCAGCTTTCGGGCACGACCCTGATCGCGCCGGAACGCACCGCCTCGATCGCCGGCTGGGCCAGCGTCTTGGCATCGACATACCATTGGTCGGTCAGCCAGGGTTCGATCACCACGCCCGAACGGTCGCCATAGGGCGTCTGGATCACCCGGTCCTCGACCTTGTCGAGCAGCCCTTCGGCCTCGATCAGCTCGACGACACGGCGGCGGGCGGCGAACCGGTCCAGCCCGATCAGCTCGTCCGGCACCAGATTGTCGGCGGTCTGCACGATCCGCGCCTCGGCATCGAGCATGTTGAGCATGTCCGCCGCCTTGAAACCGGCACGCACGCCGACTTCGAAGTCGTTGAAATCATGCCCCGGCGTGATCTTGACCGCGCCCGACCCCAATTCAGGATCGGCGTGCTCGTCGGCCACGATCGGGATCAGCCGGCCGGTGATCGGCAGCCGCACCTGCCGCCCGACCAGCGCGGTGTAGCGCGGATCCTCGGGATGGACGGCAACCGCCATGTCGGCGAGCATCGTCTCGGGCCGGGTGGTGGCGACCATGATATGGCCCGACCCGTCGGCCAGCGGATAGCGCAGATGCCAGAAATGGCCCTGCACCTCGCGCGTCTCGACCTCCAGATCGGAAATCGCGGTGCCAAGCTTCGGGTCCCAGTTGACCAGCCTCTTGTCGCGGTAGATCAGCCCCTGACGATACAGGTCGACAAACACCTTGAGGACGGCACGGCTAAAGCCTTCGTCCATCGTGAAGCGTTCCTGCGCCCAGTCGCACGACGCGCCCAGCCGGCGGAGCTGGCGGGTGATCTGGCCGCCGCTTTCTTCCTTCCAGCGCCAGACCCGCTCGACAAACGCCTCGCGGGTGAAATCGGTGCGCTTTTCCCCGGCGGCGTTCATCTGCCGCTCGACCACCATCTGGGTGGCGATGCCGGCATGATCGGTGCCGACCACCCACAGCGCGTCGCGCCCCATCAGCCGGGCATGGCGGATCAGAATGTCCTGCAACGTGTTGTCGAGCGCATGGCCGATATGCAGCGAGCCGGTGACGTTGGGCGGCGGAATGACGATCGTGAACGGCTCGGCATCGGGACGCGCGGGCCGGAACAGGCCGCTGCCTTCCCAGTGCGGATACCATTTCGCCTCGATGGCGGCGGGATCGAAAGTCTTGGCAAGCTCGCTCATGCACCGGCCTTAACCCGATCCGCCCCCGGTCTGGCAAGGGCGGCCAGAGAAAGAGCGGCCAAAGAAAGAACGGCCTGGGAAAGAGCAGGCAGGACGGCTGCGGGTCAGATGCCCCGGCCGCTGATCCGCGCGACTTCGCGCGCGACGGCTGCATTGACGATTTCGGGCAGCCGCGCGTCGAGCCAGTCCTTGAGCATCGGGCGCAGCATTTCGCGCACCAGCGCTTCAAGCGTCAGATCGCCCGCCCCGCCTTCGGGCCGCACCACCATGCGCGACAAGGCAGCGAGCGCCTGCCGGCTCGCCTCGGCGGCGCTGGTCGAGATCAGTTCGTCGGCGGTCGAGGTGATCGCGCTGACCGTGGCGATGCCGCCTGTCTCGGGCGCAGGCGGCGCGGCATAAGCCGGCGCAGCGTCCGCCGGCACGTCGCCCGCCGGCTGGGGATCGACCAGCGCGGAATGGAGCGGCCCGGCGGCAAAGGCCGGAATGCCCCCCGCCCCGCCAACCGGATCGGTGAGTTCGAGCACATCGGGATCATCGCCCTGGGGCGGGGCATCGGCGGCGCTGCCATGCCCGTCAGCCGCGGACGCGGACCGGATGCGGCGGCCACGCGCGGTGCCGTCACTGTCCTCGGCAATGATGCGTTTGATGGACGAGAGAATCTCTTCCATCGAAGGTTCGGTGCCGCCCTGCGCCATCATCAACCCCGCGCCATCATGGTCCCCGCACGCCCCCCGATCAGCCATAATGACGCGCCTGCGCCATCAGCCGGGCGCCGCTCGGCGGCTTTACTGCGGGGCGCGGGTGGTTTCCGGGTTTTGCGCAGGCGTGTCAACGGTGCGGGTGGTCTGCGCGGTCGGATCGGCCGGGGCCTCGAAATCCCAGATCCGGTCGCGGACGCGTTCGTAATTGACCGCCGGATCGTAAAGCACGACGCCCTCAAGGTTCAGGTCGCGCGCCTCGGCCTGCCCCATCGCCGCCAGCAGCGAGAAGGCGGCGACATAGGCGTTGCGCCGCGCCGTCACCAGCTGCACCCGCGCGTTGAGCAATTCCTGCTCGGCATTCAGCACCTCGATGATCGTGCGGTTGCCGACGCTGTTTTCGGCCCGCACGCCTTCGAGCGACAAGGTGTTGGCATCAACGGCGGTCTGCGCGGCGCGGATCACGTCCTGCGCGGCGCGCCAGCTGGCAAAGGCGGCACGGGCCTGCTGGACGACATTGCGCTCGGTCTCGATCACCTGCTCGATCGCCTGGCTCTGCCGGGCCTGGGCCTGACGCACCTGCGCACTCGGGCGGCCGCCCTGGAAGATCGGGATATTGGCCTGCACGCCCAGCGCGGCCGAGGTCTGCTGGTTGGGAATGTCGATCGGAATATTGGCCTGAACGCTGCCGAAATTGTCGTTGCGCTGCGCCTGGCCGAACGCCGACAGCGTCGGACGGCGGCTGGCCTGCGCGACGGCGACATCGAATTTGGCCGCTTCGCGGTTGCGCGCCGCCGCCGCCAGATCCGGATTTTCCCGCAGCGCCACCGTCACCGCCTGTTCGGGGCTGTCGGGCAGATTGGGCAGCTGCGGCGGCGCGGCGAGATCGACCGGCACTTCGCCGACCAGCTGGATATAGCGTTCGCGGCTGCCGATCAGATTGGCCTCGGCGGTGCGCAGATCGCCGCGCGCCAGCGACAGCCGCGCTTCGGACTGGGCGACATCGGTGCGGGTCAGGTCGCCCACCTCGAACCGGTCGCGCGTCGCCTGCAGATTGACCTCAAGCTGGCGGACATTGGCGCGGTTGAGTTCGGCCACCGCCTCGTCGCGCAGCACATCGTTATAGGCAGCGACCACCTGCGAGAATACCGAGGATTCGACGCCGCGCAGCTGCTCCGCCCCGGCCTGCACCCGGCGGTCGGCGGCACGAATGCCGTTCTTGACCGATCCGCCATTGTAGATCGGCACCTGCAGCTGCGCGTTCGAGTTGAGCGTACGCAGCGTGTTGACGAACTGGCCCGGCGGAATGAGGACGTTTTCGTTATAGGTCGCGTTCAGACTGGCCGAAGGCAGGCCGGCCGCGCGCTGGATCGGCACATTTTCGTCGGTCGCGCGCTGGTTGGCGCGCGCCGCGGTCAGCGTGGGGTTGTTCTGATAGGCCTTGGCCAATGCGCCCTGGAGCGTTTCGGCAGCGGCCGGCGCCGCCAGCGCGAGCGTGGCCGCCGACATGGCCAGGCCAGATAGATAACCCCGCATGCGCCCCTCTTTCGTCCCTAATCGCCTGTCAGAATGTGCCGGTCAGAATGTAAATGTGCGCGGCCGGTCGAACCCCGGCAGGCGCACCGCCTCGCAATCGGCGAACAGATCGACGCCGAAACCGGTGCCCGAGCGCCGGCCGATGCCCAGCCGCGACGCGCCATGATCCTCGATCGCCGCCGCCAGCCGGCCGCCCTCGGCCAGCTGCGCGACCAGCGCATCGGGAACATGGCCGATCAGCCCGTCGATGAAGATCAGATCATAAGGCCCACCGGCCGCCCAGCCCTCGGCCAGCGGCCCTTCGACCATCTCGACCGCCGTGTCGGCCAGCGCCGCCCGCGCCGCCGCAATCAGCGCGGCATCGCATTCGAGCGCGACGACATGACCCGCCAGATCGCCAAGCAGCGCGGCGGCATAGCCGCTTGCCGCGCCGATCACGAGCACCCGATCCTCCGGCATCACGCGCGCGGCGGTCAGCAGCCGCCCGGTCGCTTCCGGCAGGTTGAGGGCGCGCCCGCCGCCCAGATCGACCGGCCGGTCGATATAGGCGAGCGCCCGGCGCTCATCGGGCACGAATCGCTCGCGCGGCACGGATGCCATCGCCGCAACGACACGGGGATCGCTGACTCCTGTGGTCCGCAGCTGGCTCTCGACCATCGCCCGGCGCATCAGATCGTAATTCTGTTCCGTCATCGCTCGCTTCTTCGCACAACTGTCTTATGGGGGCAATACACTTTGTCGGTCGACTTCTACCGCCTGGCCGCCGATGCGCCAAGCCGGGTTTCGCCCGGCCACCCACCCGTTGGCGCAAGTTTTGATTGACCCGGCGCCCAAAGCCAAGCAAATGCCCAACGCCTCGGCCCGATGGCGGAGTGGTTACGCAGAGGACTGCAAATCCTTGCACGCCGGTTCGATTCCGGCTCGGGCCTCCACTTTCCCCACCAGTTCTGATCGATCAGCGCGGCCCTGCGCTGTCCAAGGCTCATGCCGGCCCAGCGATGGCGCGGTATCGCCGGACGGGTGTCGCCTCCCGCCGCATGGCGATGGCCCGCTACGCGCACAGCTCTTAGGGTATTTAGATACCCGTCGGCAAAGTGGCGCTTTTCTTGACTTTTCGTCCCTGGCTGGCCAAAGGGCTGCCTGCACGCGCCGTCCGGTTCCGGGCGGCGTCGTTCGTTTACACCGTACGTCCATTCAATGTTCGTCCATTCGCAGAGGTCATTGCCATGAAGGCGCTGATGAAGACGACCAAGTCGGCCACGCCGGCGACGGTCGAGAAGAAGTGGCATCTGATCGATGCCGAGGGCCTGGTCGTCGGCCGGGTCGCGTCGATCATCGCCAACATCCTGCGCGGCAAGCACAAGCCGAGCTTCACCCCGCATATCGACTGCGGCGACAATGTGATCGTGATCAACGCCGACAAGGTGCGGTTCACCGGTCGCAAGCTGACGCAGAAGGTCTATTACAAGCACACCGGCTATCCGGGCGGCCTGAAGGAATATCGCGCCGACAAGGTGCTGGGCGGCCGTTTCCCCGAGCGCGTCCTTGAAAAGGCGGTCGAGCGCATGATCCCGCGCGGCCCGCTCGGTCGTCAGCAGATGCGCAACCTGCGCATCTTCGCCGGTCCGAACCACAGCCATGAGGCGCAGAATCCGCAGATTCTCGACGTTGCCTCGATGAACCGCAAGAACAAGGTGGGCGCATAATGTCCGACACGCGTCAGTCCCTCGCCGATCTGGGCTCGATCGCCCAGGGTATCGCCACCGCGCCTGCCGGCGACGCGCCGGCCCAGCCGACCCAGCCCGCCGCCCCGCTGCGCGAACAGCAGCTGGACAAGCAGGGCCGCGCCTATGCGACCGGCCGCCGCAAGGATGCCGTCGCCCGTGTCTGGCTGAAGCCGGGCAGCGGCAAGATCATCGTCAACGGCCGCGATCAGACGATCTATTTCGCGCGCCCGACGCTGCGTCTCGTCATCAACCAGCCGTTCGACGTTGCCGAGCGCCGCGACCAGTATGACGTGATCGCGACCGTCAAGGGCGGCGGGCTTTCGGGCCAGGCCGGTGCGGTCAAGCACGGCATCGCCCAGGCGCTGACCCGGTACGAGCCGGCGCTGCGCTCGGCGGTCAAGGCCGCCGGCTTCCTGACCCGCGACCCGCGCGTCGTGGAGCGCAAGAAGTATGGCCGCGCCAAGGCGCGTCGCAGCTTCCAGTTCTCGAAGCGCTGACGCTTCTGCCCCTTGGGGCATGGCCGAAATCAGGGGTCCCGGACATGGTCCGGGGCCCCTTTTTTCATGGCCGCGCGCCGCCGGATGCGGCAGCGAACCGCGCAATATCGCGCCATTTCGGATCGAACCGGGGCATTTTTGCATTGCACCGCAGCGGCTTGGCGCAGCTTTGTTACCCATGTCCCGCAACGGGACGTGGGCCATAAACATACGTTTAAGACTTGATTAACCTTTCCGACACGGCATTGTCATCGACATGCGACCGCATGGGGTCGGTCGCTCAGCGGGTCGGTGTCCATTCCCCCGGCGGGGCCTGGGTGTCGTCAGCGCTGCCTCACACCAAGGGGGTTTTGTAATGTCGTATAAGGTTATTGGCCTGCTCGGCGCCGCCGCGCTCGCCTTCCCGATGGCTGCTCAGGCGCAGGTCGGCCCGAAGATCCAGAGCGGCAGCTCGAACGGTCTCAGCTGGACGGCGCAGAGCCGCATCGTCGGCACCGGTTCCACCGCCACGCTCGCCAGCGGCGGCAGCACGCTCAACGTGGCCCCGATGCCGCAGCGCTCGGGCGTCGTCGCGCTGATCATGGACTATGGTCCCGGCGGCTCGTTCATCTGCACCGGCTCGCTGCTGCCTGACCGCCGCTCGATCCTGACCGCCGCGCACTGCGTGTCGGACGGGGCCGGCACCGAAGGTCCGCGCACCACCACGGCGTGGTTCTATGGCGGCAACAACCCCGACACCATCGTGTCGAACAACCCGGTCGATTCGGTCGCGCGCACCGCGATCGGCATCTCGGTCAACCAGAACTACACCGGCGAAGTCATCGACCAGAACGACATCGCGATCATCCGCCTGGGCGAAGACGCGCCGATCTGGGCGACCTCGTACGAACTGGACCTCGGCCCGGATCTGACCGGCCGTGACTTCACCGTCGCCGGCTATGGCCGTCGCTCCGACGCCGGCGGCAATGTCGGCGCCAATCTCGGCACCGGCCGCCTGCGCGAAGGCGACAACCGCATGGACTTCCGGTTCGGCGACGCCGATTTCGACGGCTTCTGGACCGACCGTGACGCCAGTGGCGAGAACTTCTTCGGCAAGGCCGAAGTGGAATACTCCTATGTGTCGGACTTCGACAACGGCCTCGCGGCCAATGACGCCTCGTGCCGCCTTGCGGTCAACGGTCTCGGCGTCGCGTCGAGCGCGAAATATTGCGACCTCGGCCGCGGTGCGCGCGAAGTCAGCGTCGCCGGCGGCGATTCGGGTGGCCCGCAGTTCGGTGCCGATGGCCGGATCATCTCGGTCACGTCCTATGGCCTGAGCTTCGGCCCGTCCTTTGGCGACATTGGCGGCGGCCTCAACAGCTCGTTCGGTGAGCTGAACGGGTTCGTGCCGCTCTACATCCATCGCCAGTTCCTGGCCGATGCGGTGCCGGAGCCGGCGACCTGGGGCATGATGATCCTGGGCTTCGGCATCGTCGGTGCCGGCATGCGCGCCCGCGCGCGCAAGGTCAGCTTCGCCTGATCTTTGCCTGATCGAAGAAAATGGCCCCGTCCTGCACGCGCAGGGCGGGGCCTTTTCATTTCCGCTTCCGGTTGTGCCCGACGGACTGCCTGAAGGTTGCTGACAGCTTCAGGCCGGATCGGGCACGCCCGCGTGCCGGCCGGCAATCGGTGCCACCGGATCCCCCGGCCCGGGCGGCTCGGCATCTTCGGGCACGCGGTCGATCATCATGTCGGCCTGCCGGACCTCGCCCAGCGTGCGCACCCGCACCTCCAGCCCGCCGCGCCCGATCCGCAGTTCGTTGAAGCTGGGCGGGGTCGAGCGCAGCCGCTGCGACAATGTGCCCGCGCCGATCATGCGGATCGGGCCTGCGGGCGTCAGCTTCACCAGATCGAACGGATCATGGACATGGCCGGTCAGCACCGCCGTTACCCCGGCGGCGGCGAGCGCGGCCAGCGCCCGCTCCCCGCCCCGGGTCAGTGCCCGGCCCCTCGTGTTCGCCTCAACCAGCGGATGATGGGCGGTGACGAGCACCATTTGCGGGTCGGACAGCGCGCCGATGGCATCGAGCGTGTGGCGCAGCGCCGCCGGGGTCACGCACCCCTTGGACCAGTCGAGCCGCCACTGCGCCCGCGCCGTGGTCTTGAGCGGCACCAGCGAGACGCCGGGCAGATCGATCTCGCGCTCGACCAGCCGTTCGATCCGGCGGATGCGGCGATAGGGGGCGGCGAATCGTTCGACCAGGTTGAAATAGGGCAGATCGTGATTGCCAACCTCGACCGTCACGGGCGCGGCAAGCGACAGGATATAGTCACAGGCGGCGGCGAACTCGCGGTGGCGGGCGCGCATCGTCAGGTCGCCGGTGATCGCCACGGCGTCGGGGCGTTCGGCCGCGACCCGCTCCCGGAACCAGTCGATCGCCTGCACATCCTCGCGCCCGAAATGCAGATCGCTCACATGAAACAGCCGGTGCATGGCCTCTCCCCTGCCCGATCGACCCCCGCCATGGCAACGCGGGAACAATCGCATCGGCCCGGACTTTGTGTGTTCGCCGCGCACGGTTAAAGGGAGTTCGATGTCCAGACCGACCATTCTCGTGACCGGCGGGGCCGGCTATATCGGCAGCCACGCGGTGCTCGCGCTGCTCGACGCCGGCTATCCGGTGATCGTGCTCGACACGCTCGTCACCGGATTTGACTGGGCGGTCGATCCGCGCGCGTTGCTGATCGTCGGCGACATTGCCGATTCCGCGCTGGTGGCTGAGGTGCTGCGCGCGCATGACATCCGGGCGATCATCCATTTCGCGGGATCGATTCTGGTCGCGGAGTCGGTGACCGACCCGCTCAAATATTACCGCAACAACACCGCCGCCTCGGCAAACCTGATCGATACCGCGCTCGGGGCCGGGGTCCGCCATCTGCTGTTTTCGTCAACGGCTGCAACCTATGGCCAGCCGCCGGTCTCGCCGATCCCCGAAACCGCGCCGACGGTGCCGATCAATCCCTATGGCCGGTCAAAGCTGATGACCGAACAGATGCTGGCCGATGTCGCGCGCGCGCACCCGCTGAATTACTGCGCGCTGCGCTATTTCAACGTTGCCGGGGCCGATCCGCAGGGCCGGTCGGGCCAGTCGAGCGCGGTCGCCACCCATTTGATCAAGATCGCGGCCGAAGCGGCGATCGGCCTGCGCGACCGGATTTCGGTATTCGGCAGCGATTATCCGACCGCCGATGGCACCTGTGTGCGCGACTATATCCATGTCAGCGATCTGGCCGCCGCGCATCTGCACGCGCTCGAACGGCTGATGGCGGTGCCGGATGAGAATATGGTGCTCAACTGCGGCTATGGCCGGGGATTTTCGGTGCTGGAGGTGCTCGATGCCGTCGACCGGGTGACCGGCCGGGCAATCGCGCGTGTGATCGCCGAGCGCCGCCCCGGCGATCCGCCCGAGCTGGTTGCCGACAATCGCGCGATCCTCGCCACCTTGCCCTGGCGGCCCGCGCATGACGATCTGGAGGCGATCATCGCCGATGCCATCGCATGGGAAGAAAGGCTGGCCGCGCGCCGGGCCGGCAGGGCGGCGGCCTGACGCCTGTTCAATGACGGAAAACGCGCCGGATCAGGGCGCTGACGCCGGCGACAGCCGGATCACATGCAGCCGCTCAAGCTGGCGGACCGAGCGGGCGGCGCGGGCCTCGCCGGGCGCGACAAGCCGGAACGGGCCGTCCTCCCCGGTCAGCGCCTGCCCGTCGCAACGATCCGCGACCAGCACCGGGCGATTGCCGAGCAAGGGGTCCAGCTCGCCCGCGCTGAATGCCACGCTGTAACCGTCGCGCCCCTCGGCCAGCACGATCAGCCGCAGCGCGTCGCCGCGCAGTTGCGGCCCGGCAGGCAGGCCGAGCCGCGCCAGCAGATCGGCGAGCCTGACCCCGTCACAGCTTTGCGCCCGGCCATGGGCGGTGAACTGCGCCTGATGACGCGGCAGACCGGCCAGCAGCGCGGGATCGACGGAGTGGGTGGCGACGGGATGGCTGGCTGGCATCTCCGCCGCCCCGGCACTGGTCGAGGCGGCGATCAGGCCGAGAAGCGCACCCAGCGCGCCCAGCCCGGCCACGACCTTATTCCAGCTCCAGAATCACCGCATCGACGGCCAGGCTGTCGCCCGGCTTGGCCGACACCGATTTGACCACACCGGCCTTTTCGGCGCGCAGGATGTTTTCCATCTTCATCGCCTCGACAACGGCCAGCGGCTGGCCCGCCTCGACCCGGTCGCCGGGGCCGACATGCAGGGCCGACAACAGGCCCGGCATCGGGCAGAGCAGATATTTAGACAGATCGGGCGGCACCTTCTCGATCATGTGCCGGCCCAGTGCCGCGACATGCGGCCGCCAGACGTCGACCAGATGGCTGGCGCCGCGCGCCGTCAGCCGCAGGCGGCGGCCCTGACGCGCGATCTTGACGCTCAGCGGCGCGCCGTCGACCATGCCTTCGAACAGCCGCTGGCCGGGCTGCCACTGACCGTCGATCACCAGCGCCGGGCCGTCGCCAATCCGCGCGGTCAGCGCCCCGTCGGCAGCGGCCAGCATCACCGCCAGTTCCTGCCCGGCGATCCGCACGATCCGCGTGTCGCCGGCCGGCGGTGCCTCGCCCATCCGGCCGTCGATCGCGCCCGCCCGGCCGTCAGTCTCGATGCCGATCATCGCCGCCACTGCCGCCAGCGCACCGATCAGCGCATCCGCAGCCGGCGCGCCGCGGAAGCCGTCGGGATATTCCTCGGCGATGAAGCCGGTGGTCAGCCGCCCGTCGCGGAAACGCGGATGCTGCATCAGCGCCGACAGGAAATCGATATTATGGCCCAGCCCCTCGATCTCGAACCGGTCGAGCGCGGCGATCTGGCGGTCGATCGCCTCGGCGCGGCTGTCGCCCCAGGTGATCAGCTTGGCGATCATCGGATCGTAGAAGATCGATACCTCGCCGCCCTCGGCGACGCCGTCATCGACGCGCACGCCCGCGCCCTCGGCGGGCGGACGGTAACGCACCAGCCGCCCGGTCGACGGCAGGAAGCCGCGATAGGGATCCTCGGCATAGACGCGGTTTTCGATCGCCCAGCCGGTCAGCCTGACATCGTCCTGGGTGAAGCCGAGCGGCTCGCCCGCGGCGACGCGGATCATCTGTTCGACCAGATCGAGCCCGGTCACGCATTCGGTGACCGGATGCTCGACCTGAAGCCGGGTGTTCATTTCGAGGAAATAGAAGCTCTTGCCGGTGGTATCGGCCCCGGAGACGATCAGTTCGACCGTCCCGGCGCTGAAATAGCCGACCGCGCGGGCCAGCGCGACGGCCTGTTCGCCCATCGCGCGGCGCATTTCGGGCGTCACGAAGGGCGACGGCGCTTCCTCGACCACCTTCTGGTGGCGGCGCTGCACCGAACATTCGCGCTCGCCCAGATAGACGATGTTGCCATGCTGGTCGCCCAGCACCTGAATTTCGATGTGGCGCGGGCTTTCGATGAACTTTTCGATGAACACCCGGTCATCGCCAAAGCTCGCCAGCCCCTCGCGCTTGGTTGCCTCGAACCCTTCGCGGACATCCTGTTCGGAATAGGCAAGGCGCATGCCCTTGCCGCCGCCGCCGGCCGATGCCTTCATCATTACCGGAAAGCCGATTTCGGCGGCGATCCGCACCGCTTCCTCGGTGTCGGCAATCTCGCCCAGATAGCCGGGGACGACATTCACCCCCGCCGCCTTGGCAAGCTTCTTGGATTCGATCTTGTCGCCCATCGCGGCGATGGCGCCGGGCGGCGGGCCGATAAAGGCGATGCCGGCATCGGCCAGCGCCTGCGCAAAGGAGGTGCGTTCCGACAGAAAGCCATAGCCCGGATGCACCGCTTCCGCGCCCGTCGCCTTGCAGGCAGCGATGATCTCATCGGCCAGCAGATAGCTCTGCGCCGCCGGCGGCGGGCCGAGCCGCACCGCCTCGTCCGCCATCATCACATGCGGGCTGCGCGCGTCCGCGTCCGAATAGACCGCCACCGTGGCAATGCCCATCCTGCGCGCGGTGCGGATCACCCGGCACGCAATCTCGCCGCGATTGGCGATCAGGATCTTTTTGAACATCTTGTTTTTTCCTCGTCCCCGATCGTCTTGTTCCTGATCGTCTCGTTCCCGGTTCCGGGCACGCCGGCCCGGCCCCCTTGTCCTAGGCGCAGGCCCCGGCGCAGGCACGCGCGGCGCGCATCGGCTCTTCGGCGGCCATCGGCGTCAGCCCCAGCCGGGCGAACAGCGCGCCATCGGCATCGTCGCCGGCATTGGGCGCGGTCAGCAGCCTGTCGCCGGTGAAGATCGAATTCGCCCCGGCCAGAAACGCCAGCGCCTGCGTCGCCTCGCTCATGCTCTCCCGCCCGGCCGACAGGCGCACCATGCTGAGCGGCATGGTGATGCGCGCGACCGCGACCGTGCGGACAAACTCGATATCGTCGATCTTCGCCATCGGCGTGTCGGCCAGCATGTCGCCCAGCACCGTGCCCTTGACCGGCACCAGCGCGTTGACCGGCACGCTTTCGGGATGCCGTTCGAGCGTCGCCAGCGTGTGGACAAAGCCCACCCGGTCGGCGCGCGTCTCGCCCATGCCGACAATGCCGCCCGAACAGACATTGATCCCCGCCGCGCGGACATGGCCAAGCGTATCCAGCCGGTCGGCCATCGTCCGGGTCGTGATCACCCGCTCATAATATTCCGGGCTGCTGTCGATATTGTGGTTGTAATAATCAAGCCCGGCCTCGGCCAGCATCTCCGCCTGTCCGGGCGTGAGCATGCCCAGCGTCATGCACGTCTCCAGCCCCATTGCGCGGACGCCCTTCACGATCTCGACGATGCGGGGCATGTCGCGGTCCTTGGGGTTGCGCCAGGCCGCGCCCATGCAGAAACGCTGGCTGCCCGCGTCCTTCGCCTCGGCGGCGCGTTGCAGCACCGCCTGCACGTCCATCAGCTTGGTTGCCTCGACGCCGGCATCGGCCTTCACGCTCTGCGAACAATAGCCGCAATCCTCCGGGCAGCCGCCGGTCTTGATCGACAGCAAAGTGCACAGCTGCACCTGATCGGGGGCGTGATGCGCGCGGTGGACGGTCGCGGCGCGGAACAGCAGCTCGGTGAACGGCAGGTCGAACAGCGCCGCAATCTCGTCGCGGGTCCAGTCATGGCGCACGGCCGGATCGGTCATCTCAACGGCCATGCTCATGCCGCCGCCTCGGCCGGGGGCATGTTGTGGCCAAGCAGGCGCAGCACATCGGCCGCGCATTCGACGACATTCGATCCGGGGCCGTAAATGCCCTGCACCCCGGCTTCGCGCAGATAGTCATAATCCTGGGGCGGGATGACGCCGCCGGCGATGACCTTGATGTCGCCGCGCCCCTTTTCCTTGAGCAGGCGGATGAGTTCGGGGATCAGCGTCTTGTGCCCGGCGGCAAGGCTGGATGCGCCGACCATGTCGACGCCGCTGTCGAGCGCCAGCACCACCGTTTCCTCCGGCGTCTGGAACAGCGGGCCGGAGACGACGTCGAACCCCATATCGGCAAAGGCGGAGGCGATGACGTTCGCGCCCCGATCATGCCCGTCCTGGCCCATTTTGGCGATCAGGATGCGCGGCTTGCGGCCCAGCCGCCGCTCGACCGCCGCCACGCCGTCGACCACCTGCTGCCAGCGGCTGTCCTCGGCATAAGGCGCGGCATAGACGCCGCGCACCGGGCTGGGAACGGTCGCATGGCGGCCGAACACATCCTCCATCGCCGCCGAAATCTCGCCCAGCGTGGCGCGCGCGCGCGCCGCATCGACCGCCAGCGCCAGCAGATTGGCGCGGCCGCGCGCGCCGTCGCGCAGCGCCGCGAGCGCGGCCGTCACCCGGCCCTCGTCGCGCGCGGCACGCACCGCGGCAATGCGCGCGATCTGCGCCTCGCGGACACGGGCATTGTCGACCTCAAGCGTTTCGATCAGCTCTTCATTCGCCAGCCGGTATTTGTTGACGCCGACGATCACATCCTCGCCCCGGTCGACCCGCGCCTGACGGGCGGCGGCGGCCTCCTCGATCATCGCCTTGGGCCAGCCGGCGGCCACCGCGCGCGCCATGCCGCCTTCGGCCTCGACCCGCTCGATAATCTCCCACGCCCGGTCGACCAGCTCGCGGGTCAGGCTTTCGACATAATAAGACCCGCCAAGGGGATCGACGACCTTGGTCATCCCCGTTTCTTCCTGGATCACGATCTGGGTGTTGCGGGCGATGCGCGCCGAAAAATCGGTCGGCAGGGCAATGGCTTCGTCAAGCGCATTGGTGTGCAGGCTCTGCGTCCCGCCCAGCATCGCCGCCATCGCCTCGATCGTCGTTCGGATGACGTTGTTATAGGGGTCCTGCTCGGTCAGCGACACGCCCGAGGTCTGGCAATGGGTGCGCAGCATCTTGGAGCGCTCGTCCTTCGCGCCCAGCCTGGTCATCACCCGGTGCCACAGCACGCGCGCCGCGCGCAGCTTTGCCACTTCCATGAAAAAGTTCATGCCGATGGCAAAGAAGAAGCTCAGCCGCCCGGCGAATTTGTCGATGTCCAGCCCCGATGCGACACCGTATTTCACATATTCCATGCCGTCGGCGATGGTGAAGGCCAGTTCCTGCACCTGCGTCGCCCCGGCCTCCTGCATGTGATAGCCGGAGATGGAGATCGAGTTGAACTTGGGCATGTTCGCCGAGGTATAGGCGAAGATGTCCGAAATGATCCGCATCGACGGTTCGGGCGGATAGATATAGGTGTTGCGGACCATGAACTCCTTCAGAATGTCGTTCTGAATGGTTCCGTCCAGCTTTTCGGGCGGCACGCCCTGTTCCTCGCCGGCGACGATGAAAAAGGCGAGGATCGGGATCACTGCACCGTTCATCGTCATCGACACCGACATCTGGTCGAGCGGAATGCCGTCGAACAGGATCTTCATGTCCTCGACCGTGTCGATGGCGACCCCGGCCTTGCCGACATCGCCGACCACGCGGGGATGATCGCTGTCATAGCCGCGATGCGTCGCCAGATCGAACGCGACCGACAGGCCCTTCTGCCCGGCGGCAAGGTTGCGGCGGTAAAAGGCGTTCGATTCCTCGGCGGTCGAAAAGCCCGCATATTGGCGGATCGTCCAGGGCCGCCCGGCATACATGGACGCGCGCACCCCGCGCGTGAACGGCGCGAAGCCCGGCAGGCCGGGATCCCAGTCCCCCACATCCTCGGCGGTGTAGAGCGGCCGCACGGTGATGCCCTCTGGCGTCTGCCAGTCGAGAGTGCGGCCCTTGACCTCCTTGTCGAGGAGCGCCTGCCAGTCCGCGCGGCCGGTGGGGGTGTCGTTCATCGTCAAACCAGATCCATTGCTGTTGAGGGCCGGGCGGGCCCGTTCACCGGCCGGTAAAGGCCGGACGGCGCTTGGCCAGAAACGCCATCCCGCCTTCGACCGAATCCTGCGTGCGGCGCATGTCGCGCTGGGCATCGGCCTCGGCAGCCATGGCAGCGGCATAGTCGGTCTCAAGCGCGCCGATCAGCGCCCGCCGCATCGCGCCCAGCGCGCGGGTCGGCCCGGCGGCCAGCCGCGCGGCGAGCGCGCGGGCGGTATCGTCCAGCTCCTGATCGGGCACCACCTTGTGGATCATGCCCCAGCCGAGCGCGGTCTCGGCGGGCACACGTTCGCCGAGCATCATCATTTCGGCGGCCCGCGCCTTGCCGATCAGGCGCGGCAGCATCCAGCTGGCCCCGCCATCGGGCACCAGCCCGATATTGACGAAAGCCTGCAGGAAATAGGCGGTGTCGCTGGCGACGCAGAAATCGGCGGCGAGCGCGAGGCTGCACCCGATGCCGGCGGCCGGGCCGCGCACCGCGCTCACCACCGGCACGTCCAGCCGGGCAATCGCCTGCATCGTGGGGTTATAGGCGGTGGTCAGCGCCTGATGCGTCGCCTCGGCCGGATCGCCGCCCCGGTCCAGCCCGCCGGCCAGATCCGCGCCCGAGCAAAAGGCCCGGCCGGTGCTGGCGAACAGCACCGCGCGCGCCCCGCCCAGATCGGCAAGCGCGGCCCGGATCTCGGTGAACATTTCCGGCGGCGCGGCATTCAGCCGCTCCGGCCGGTTGAGGGTGATGGTCAGCACATCGCCGTCCCGGGCGGTGAGGATCGTGTCGAAGGCGCTCATTCTCTCTCCCTTCAGTCTGTGCGGCCCGGTTTGCCCGGTGCCGGTTGCGCGACGGGCATTGCGGATCGCCCGCTCAATGCCCGGCGTCGCCCTTGGGGCTTTCCATGATCTCGGTCAGCACGCCGCCCATATCCTTGGGATGGACGAAGAAGATCGGCGTGCCGTGCGCGCCGATGCGCGGTTCGCCCAGCACCTTTGCGCCCTTGGCCTCGAACCACGCCTTGGCGGCATGAATGTCGGGCACCTCATAGCACAGATGATGCTGCCCGCCGGCCGGGTTCCTGGCCAGAAAGCCGTGGATGGGCGACGCCTCGCCCAGCGGCTCGATCAGTTCGATCTGGGTGTTGGGCGTGTCGACGAAACACACCTTCACCCCCTGTGCTGGCAGGTCGAAGGGCTTGTGAATCTTCGTCGCGCCCATCACCTCGCGGTAAAAGGCGATCGACGCCGCAATCGACGGGGTGGCGACGCCGACATGATTGAGCCGGCCCAGTTTCATCGTGTCAGCCTGCATCGGCTCCTCCCTCACAGCGGGATGTTGTCGTGTTTCTTCCACGGATTCTCGAGCTGCTTGTTGCGCAGCTTGCGCAAGCCCAGCGCGATCCGGCGGCGCGTCGAATGGGGCATGATCACCTCGTCGATGAACCCCTTGGACGCGGCGACGAACGGGTTGGCGAAGCGCGCTTCATATTCGGCGGTGCGCTCGGCGATCTTTTCGGCATCGCCGATATCCTGACGGAAGATGATCTCGACCGCGCCCTTTGCGCCCATCACCGCGATCTCGGCGGTCGGCCAGGCATAATTCAGGTCGCCGCGCAGATGCTTGGACGCCATCACGTCATAGGCCCCGCCATAGGCCTTGCGGGTGATGACGGTGATTTTCGGCACCGTCGCCTCGGCATAGGCAAAGAGCAGCTTGGCGCCATGCTTGATGATCCCCGAATGCTCCTGCGCGACGCCGGGCAGGAAGCCGGGCACATCGACAAAGGTGACGATCGGAATATCGAACGCATCGCAGAAGCGCACGAAGCGCCCGGCCTTTTTGGAGCTGTTGATGTCGAGACAGCCGGCCAGCACCATCGGCTGGTTGGCGACGATGCCGACGGTGCGCCCTTCGATCCGGCCGAAACCGATCAGGATGTTGCCGGCATGGCCGGGCTGAAGCTCGAAGAAATCGCCCTCGTCGACGACCTTGGCGATCAGCTCGCGCATGTCATAGGGCTGGGTCGCGCTTGCCGGCACCAGCGTGTCGAGGCTGTCGTCGGTCCGGTCCCACGGGTCGCTGGTCGGCCGCTCGGGCACCGGCTCGCGGTTCGACAGCGGCAGGAAATCGATGAAGTCGCGCGCGGCGAGCAGCGCGTCGATGTCGTTTTCAAACGCCATGTCGGCCACGCCGGACTTGGTCGTGTGGGTGATCGCCCCGCCCAGTTCCTCCTGCGTCACCACTTCGTTGGTGACGGTCTTGACCACATCGGGACCGGTCACGAACATGTAGGAGCTGTCCTTCACCATGAAGATGAAGTCGGTCATAGCCGGGGAATAGACGGCCCCGCCCGCGCACGGCCCCATGATCAGCGACAGCTGCGGCACCACGCCCGAGGCGAGCACATTGCGCTGGAACACCTCGGCATAGCCGCCGAGCGAGGCCACGCCTTCCTGAATGCGCGCGCCGCCCGAATCATTGAGGCCGATGACCGGTGCGCCGACCTTCATCGCCATGTCCATGATCTTGCAGATCTTTTGCGCGTGTCGTTCAGACAGCGAACCGCCGAAAACGGTGAAATCCTGGCTGAACACGAACACCAGCCGGCCATTGACCGTGCCCGATCCGGTGACGACGCCGTCGCCGGGGATGCGCTGCGCCTCCATCCCGAAATCGACGCAATTATGCTCGACATACATGTCCAGCTCTTCGAACGAGCCGGGATCGAGCAGCACTTCGATCCGCTCGCGCGCGGTCAGCTTGCCCTTGGCGTGCTGCGCGTCGATGCGCTTCTGCCCGCCGCCGAGCCGGGCGGCCGCACGCCGCTGTTCAAGTTGGTCGAGGATGGTCTGCATCGCGCTCCCCACAGTCCGATTATCGATTTTGCCGGCTCTCTGGCGCGCCCGCGCCCGGAACGCAAACCGGAAAAAGCCGGCCCGGCCCCAGCCGCCCCCAAACTCAGGCCGCCACGATCCCGCGTTCAATCAGGCTGCGCGCGGTGTCGACGATGGTGTCGCGGTAGGGGCGCGGCACCCAGCCGAGCCGGTCGCAGGCATGATCGGCCGGGGTTTCGCGGACATGGCCGAGTTCGCCCACCACCTGCCCCAGCACCGGGTCGAACCGCGCCGCCATGCGCACCAGCATGTCGGGCAGCTTCATCTTGGGCACCCGCCGCGCCGCCTCTCCCATCTCATCGCGCAGCACGGCGGCGATATCGGCAAGCTTCAGGAACGGCCCCGACGCGATGAAGCGTTCGCCGGCAATCCCCGGCTCGGTCAGGCAGCGGACATGCAACTCGGCGACGTCGCGCACATCGACGATGCCGAACCCCAGATCGGGCAGCCCCGGCAGGTCGCCGGCCAAGAGCTTCTTCACCGCCTCGATCGAGGCCGAGAAATCGGGGCCGAGCACCGGGCCGAGCACGGCGGAGGGATTGACGGTGACCAGTTCCGGCCCGCCGCCCGCCTGCGCCAGCCAGTCGCGCACCGCGCGCTCGGCAATGGTCTTGGACTTGGGATAGGCATAGACGCCCGGCCCGTCGACCACCGTCCAGTCGGCCTCGGTGAAGCGGCTGCGCTCTCCGCCATGGCCATAGGCGATGGCCGCGACCGACGAAGTCATCACCACCCGCCCGACCCCGGCCGCCGCGGCAAAGCGCAGCGCGCGCAGCGCCCCGTCGCGCGCGGGCACGATCAGATCATCCTCATGCGCGGGCGCGCCCGTGGGCAACGGCGAGGCGAGATGCGCGACATGGCTGCACCCGGCCATCGCCTCGGCCCAGCCGGCATCATCGGTCAGGTCGACGGCGACGAAGCTGAGCTGCGCATCGTCGACGCCCAGCCAGCCGCGCACCTCGGCCTCGCGGGCGAGCGAGCGCAGCGTCGCGCGCACCGTCCAGCCGGTTTCGACCAGCCGGCGGATGACAAAGCCGGCGATATAGCCGCTGCCCCCGGTCACGAGCACGGTTCCCGTCATCTGCCCCTCTCCCTCCTGCCGCGCCGCCCGGCAGTCTGTGCCTGCCGGGGCGGTTTTGGTTTTGATTTGCAATGCAAGTTGCGGGACCGGTGCCGCGCCGTCAAGCGCCCGGCCCATTCGGGAATGGTTCGCTTGCAACTCCGAACGTCTCGGCTAAAGCGGGGTCAGGGGAGAGGTTGATGGCCGGGGACAAGCTCTATCCGGTGCCGGCGTCCTGGGGAAAAAAGGCGCGCGTCACCGCGGACAAATATCAGAAGCTCTATGGCCGCTCGCTGGCCGATCCGGGCAGTTTCTGGCTGGAACAGGCGCGGCGGATCGACTGGGTGAAGCGCCCCGAAATCGCCGGCGACTGGTCGTTCGCGGCGCAGGATTTCCGCATCGCCTGGTATCCCGACGGGCGGCTGAACGTCAGCGCCAACTGCATCGACCGCCATCTGCGCGAACGTGGCGACCAGATCGCGATTATCTGGGAACCCGATGCGCCCGATGAAGAGCCGCGCCGCTTCACCTATCGCCAGCTTCACACCGAAGTGTGCCGGTTCGCCAATGTGCTGAAAGCGCGCGGCGTGCAGCGCGGCGACCGGGTGACCATCTATATGCCGATGATCCCGGAGGCGGCGTTCGCGATGCTCGCCTGTGCGCGGATAGGGGCGATCCATTCGGTGGTGTTCGGCGGCTTTTCGCCCGAAGCGCTCGCCGGGCGCATCCAGGATTGCGACAGCAGCATCGTCATCACCGCCGATGAAGGGCGGCGCGGCGGCCGGCGCGTGCCGCTCAAGGCCAATGTCGATGCCGCCGCCGCCCATGCGCCGTCGCTGCAACAGGTGATCATGGTGCGCGCGACGGGGGCCGAAGTGGCGATGACCCCGGGGCGCGATCATGTCTATCAGGATCTGGCGGCGGCGGCGGACAGCCAATGCCCGGCCGAACCGATGGGCGCGGAAGACCCGCTGTTCATCCTCTACACCTCAGGCTCGACCGGCAAGCCCAAGGGCGTGCTGCACACCGGCGGCGGCTATCTGGTCTGGGCGAGCCTGACGCATGAGCTGGTGTTCGATTACCGGCCCGGCCAGATTTACTGGTGCGCCGCCGATCTCGGCTGGGTGACGGGCCACAGCTACATCCTCTACGGCCCGCTGGCGAACGGCGCGACCACGCTGATCTATGAAGGCGTGCCGAACTGGCCCAGCCCGGCGCGGATCTGGGAGGTGGTCGACCGGCACCGGGTGGAGATTCTCTACACCGCCCCCACCGCCCTGCGCGCGCTGATGCGTGAGGGCGATGAATGGGTGACACGCACCAGCCGCGCATCGCTGCGCCTGCTCGGTTCGGTCGGCGAGCCGATCAACCCCGAGGCGTGGGAATGGTATCACCGCGTTGTCGGCGAAGGCCGCTGCCCGATCGTCGACACATGGTGGCAGACCGAAACCGGCGGGGCGATGATCGCCCCCCTGCCCGGCGCCACCGCGCTCAAGCCCGGATCGGCGACGCGACCGCTGCCCGGCGTCGATCCGCAGATCGTCGATGCCGAAGGCAATGTGCTGACGGGCGCGACCGAGGGCAATCTGGTCATCGCCCGGTCATGGCCCGGCCAGATGCGCACCGTGTGGGGCGATCATGACCGCTTCTTCCAGACCTATTTCACCACCTATCCGGGCAAATATTTCACCGGCGATGGCTGCCGCCGCGACGCCGATGGCGATTACTGGATCACCGGGCGCGTCGATGATGTGATCAACGTCTCCGGCCACCGCATGGGCACGGCCGAGGTCGAAAGCGCGCTCGTCGCCCATCCCAAGGTGGCCGAGGCCGCGGTGGTCGGCATGCCGCATGACGTGAAGGGCCAGGGCATCTATGCCTTTGTCACGCTGAACGCCAACGACGCGCCGTCGGATGCGCTGGCGCGTGAGCTGGTCGGCTGGGTGCGCACCGAAATCGGCCCCATCGCGACGCCCGACGCGATCCAGTTCGCCCCGGCTTTGCCCAAGACGCGCAGCGGCAAGATCATGCGCCGCATCCTGCGCAAGATTGCGGAGGGCGAACCGGGCGCGATCGGCGACACCTCGACGCTTGCCGATCCGGCGGTGGTCGACGCGCTGATCGCGGGGCGGATTACCGGCTGAACGGACGCCGGGGTTTTTCGGCGCGGGTGGTGGTGTTTGTGGTGCGGGCCGGTACCGTTCTTCCCAACAAACAAATCCCGGTGCCGTTCTTCCCAGCGAAGCTACGACATCCCCACTCAGCGCATCAGCACCAGCTCCTCGGCCATTGACGGGTGCAGCGCGACGGTCTGGTCGAACTGCTGCTTGGTCAGCCCGGCCTTGACCGCGATCGCCGCCGCCTGAAGGATTTCGGGCGCGTCCGGGCCGATCATGTGCAGGCCGACGACCCGTTCGGTCACCGGATCGCAGATCATCTTGTAGAGCGCGCGTTCGTTGCGCCCGGCGAGCACATTCTTCATCGGCCGGAAATCGGAGGTATAGACCTTGACCGCGCCCAGCCGATTTCTGGCCTCGCTTTCGGTCAGGCCGACCCCGGCGAGCGGCGGATGGCTGAACACGGCGGCGGGGATGCAGTCATAATCGACGCGCCACGGCTTGTTGCCGAACAGCGTGTCGGCAAAGGCCTGACCCTCGCGGATCGCCACCGGGGTCAGCTGCACCCGGTTGGTGACATCGCCGACCGCATGGATGCCCGGCACATTGGTGCGGTTGTCGGCATCGACGATCACCGCGCCCTGTTCGTCGAGCGCGACGCCCGCTTCGGCCAGCCCCAGCCCCCTGGTGTTGGGCGCGCGGCCGGTGGCGAACAGCAGCAGATCGGCCTCGATCACATCGCCGGTGCTGAGCGTGATGGACAAGGTGCCATCCGCGCGCCGGGCAATGTCGGCAAAGCGGGTGTTGAAGCGGAACTCGATCCCCTTGGTCATCGAGATCTGGAGCAGCCGGTCGCGCACCCCCTCGTCATAGCCGCGCAGGATGGTGTCGCCGCGATTGATCAGCGTCACATGCGCGCCGAACTGGTGGAAGATGCCGGCAAACTCATTGGCGATATAGCCGCCCCCGGCGATCACCACCCGGCGCGGCAGCGTGTCGAGATGGAACACCTCATTCGACGTGATGCCATGTTCGGCCCCCGGCACATCGGGGATCACCGGCCAGGCGCCGGTCGCGATCAGGATGTGCCGCGCCGTCACCTCGCGCCCGCCCGCCAGCCGCACGCGATTCGGCCCGGCGACCACGGCGCGTTCGAGAATGATCTCGACCCGGTTGTTGTTGAGCGTGTCGGTATAGGCACGGTTGAGCCGCGCGACCTCGGCCAGCACCGTGTCGCGCAGGCGCGCCCAGTCGAACCGGCATTCGGGCACGTCCCAGCCGAACTGGCGCGCATCGGCCAGATCCTCGGCAAAATGCGCGCCATAGACGAGCAGCTTTTTGGGCACGCAGCCGCGGATCACGCAGGTGCCGCCGACCTGATGATCCTCGGCAATGGCGACGCGCGCGCCATAGGCGGCGGACACCCGCGCCGCGCGCACCCCGCCCGACCCCGCGCCGATCACGAACAGGTCATAATCAAAGTCCATCCGGCCGTCCTCCATGGTGCAGGGCTGCCATATGGGTGGCATAGGCGGCCGCGTCCATTCCTGCCGGCACAGCGAAGGCGCGGTTGGCACCGTTGGCGCGGTTGACAAGGGGGCCGGTTTTGCCTAGCTGGGCGCTCTTCCCGTGCGGGGATTCCCGCGCGGCGACCAGCTTTGAAAGAGTGATGAGGGCCATGTTCGCAGTCGTGCGCACGGGCGGCAAGCAGTATCGCGTTGCCGCAGGAGACAAGATCGTCGTTGAAAAGCTCGCCGGTGAGGCGGGTGAGCGGATCACGCTCGGCGACGTGTTGCTGGCCGGCGACGGCGGCGAGCTGAAGACCACTGACGGCCTGACCGTGGCGGCGGAAATCGTCGCCCAGGCCAAGGGCGAGAAGGTCATCATCTTCAAGAAGCGCCGTCGGCATAACTACCGCCGCAAGAACGGCCATCGCCAGCAGCACACGATCCTGAAGATCCTGTCGATCGGCGGCGAAGAGGCGAAGCCCGCCAAGAAGCGCGCCGCCAAGGCCGCGCCCGCCGAAGACACCGCTCCGGCCGCCTGAGCCTGGGCCTTAACGAGCTGAAAAGAAGGTAACGAGAGATGGCACATAAGAAAGCAGGCGGCTCCTCGCGCAACGGCCGCGACTCCGCTGGCCGCCGCCTCGGCGTCAAGAAGTTCGGCGGCGAGACCGTTCTCGCCGGCAACATTATCGTGCGTCAGCGCGGGACCAAGGTCTATCCGGGCCGCAATGTCGGGCTGGGCAAGGACCACACCCTGTTTGCGACCGCCGAAGGCCGCGTGCGTTTCCACGAAGGCAAGCTTGGTCGCAAATATTGTTCGGTCGACATGATGGCCGAAGCGGCCGAGTAACGGACGACCGTGATTACGGGTCGTCCCTGGGGCGACCCGATAGTCCGCTGCGGCGGATGATGAGGGAGACGGGTTGCCCCCGCCTCCCTTTTTTCCATCTCCCTCATGGCCATGTCGCTGCCCTGTCACCGAAATCCGGCACAGGCGCAGCCACGAAGACGGGAGAGTGGAGATGTTCGCGCGCACCCCAAGATTGCTGCTGAGGCCCGGCTGGCGCGAGGATGCGCCCGCCCTTGCCCGCGCGATCGGCGACGAGGCGGTGATCCGCAACCTTGCCTATGCGCCCTGGCCTTACGGGCTGGCCGATGCGGAGGAATTCCTCGCCCGCACGCCGGATCCGCGCCACCCGAACCTGCTGATCTTTGCCCGCACGCGCGGCGCGCCGCGGCTGGTCGGCGGGATCGGCCTTGGCCCGGCGCGCGACGGCGATGCGCCCGAGCTGGGCTATTGGATCGCGCGCCCCTTCTGGGGCCTCGGCTTTGCGACCGAAGCTGGGCGGGCGTTCGTCGCCGGCGTCAAGGACAGCCTGAAGATCCGGCGGCTGAGCGCCAGCCACATGCTCGACAATCCGGCATCGGGCCATGTGCTGCGCAAGCTCGGCTTCCGCCCGACCGGGCGGATCGTCAGCCGCTTCAGCAGCGGACGCGGGGGCGAGGTCGATTGCGCGCAGTTCGAACAGGGTATGAGCAGCGACGCGACCGACGACATGCGCTGTCTCGCCGCCTGAACGCCCTGGCCCCGTCCCATCTCGGCCCGGCCCATCCCGGCCCGTCCTATCTCAGCCCGCCCCGGCACGGCCACGCGCCGGGGCGGCGGCTGCATCAGTCCTTTTTGCGGTTGCGCCCGCGATTGTTCGCGTAAAGCAGGGCGGCGACCAGCGCCGCCGAGCCGATGCCGACGCCGGCGGCGATCCAGGCATTGCGGTTGCTGTCGGCATTCTTGCCGGCCTCGGCGGCTTCCTCGCCTTCCTTCGCCAGCGTCGCGGACTTCACAATCTCGTTCACCACATTCTCCGTTCCGGCCGCCGGGGCGGCACCGACCTTGATGTCTTCGGCGCTCGCGGCACCGCTCAGCGGCTGATCAATCGTCGACACGGCATTTCTCCTTCACGGCCCGAACGCGCGGACCGGCCTTGCTATCCCGCCTGCACCCCGACGGCCGCCAGCCGCGCCGCGTGCCAGCGGAGCTGATCCGCCATCAGCGTGGATATGCAATAATAGCTGTGATCATAGCCGATATGCCGGCGAAGCGTGAGCGCGATGCCCGCATCGGCGCAAGCCACCGCCAGCAGATCGGGCCGCAGCTGCTCATCCAGAAATGCATCGGCCAGCCCCTGATCGACCAGCAGTTCGGGCAGCCGCGCGCCATCCTCGATCAGCGCCACCGCATCATGCGCGCGCCACGCCGCCCGGTCATCGCCCAGATAGGCGGCCAGCGCCTTTTGCCCCCAGGGCACCTGCGACGGTGCGACGATCGGCGCAAATGCCGACACTGCCCGGAACCGTCCCGGATTGCGCAGCGCGATGGTCAGCGCGCCATGCCCGCCCATCGAATGGCCCATGATCGACTGGCGGGCCATGTCGGCGGGGAAATGCCCGGCGACCAGCGCCGGCAGCTCGTCCTCGATATAGCGGCGCATCGCGAAATGCGGCGCCCAGGGCGCGCGCACCGCATCGACGTAAAACCCCGCCCCCTGCCCCAGATCATAGCCGGGATCATCGGCCACCCCGTCGCCGCGCGGCGAGGTGTCGGGGGCGATGAAGATCAGGCCGAGTTCCGCGCAGGCCGCGCGAAACTCGCCCTTTTCGGTCACATTGGCATGGGTGCAGGTCAGGCCCGACAGATACCAGACGACCGGCAGCCGCACGCCCGGCGCATGATCCGGCACGAACACGGAAAACACCATGTCGGTGCCGGTCGCGGCGGAGGCATGGCGATAGACGCCCTGTTCCCCGCCATGCGCCCGCCATGCGGACAGCTGCTCGATGGTCATCGCGTCAGGCCCGATGCGCGCCGCCTTACTGCGGCATCCGGTACATGGCGCAGATCTTGTTGCCCGCCGGATCGCGCAGATAGGCGAGATACAGCTTCATGCCCGCGCCTTCGCGCACGCCGGGCGGATCTTCGCACGGGGTGCCGCCATTGGCCGCGCCCGCCGCATGAAAGGCATCGGCCTGTTCGGGCGACGCGGCGGCAAAACCCAGCGTCCCGCCATTGGCGCAGGTCGCCGGTTCGCCGTTGATCGGCTTGGTGATGATGAACAGGCCGCCGGCGTGCGAATAGATCACCCGCCCCTTGGGATCGGCAAAGCCCGGGCGCACGCCCAGCGCACCCAGCGCCGCATCATAAAACCGCTTCGACGCCTCGATATCATCGGCGCCCAGCATCACATGGCTGAACATTCAGGTCTTCCTCTCTTCTGCTGGTGATCAATAGACGACGACGCTGCGGATGCTCTCGCCCGCATGCATCAGATCGAACCCCTTGTTGATCTCGTCGAGGGTCAGGACATGGGTGATCATCGGATCGATCTCGATCTTGCCCGACATATACCAGTCGACGATGCGCGGCACATCGGTCCGCCCCTTCGCGCCGCCAAAGGCCGATCCCTTCCACACCCGCCCGGTGACGAGCTGGAACGGCCGCGTCGCGATCTCGCGCCCCGCTTCGGCCACGCCGATGATGACCGATTCGCCCCAGCCGCGATGACAGGCCTCGAGCGCGGTGCGCATGACATCGGTGTTGCCGGTGCAGTCGAACGTATAGTCCGCGCCGCCGCCGGTCAGTTCGACCAGATGGGCGACCAGATCGCCGCTCACCGTGCGCGGATCGACGAAATGGGTCATGCCGAAGCGGCGGCCCCATTCTTCTCTCGCGGGATTGATGTCGACGCCGACGATCATGTCCGCGCCCACCATCCGCAGGCCCTGGATGACGTTGAGACCGATGCCGCCCAGCCCGAAGACGATGCAGTTCGCCCCCGGCTCCACCCGCGCGGTCTTGACCACCGCGCCGACGCCGGTGGTGACGCCGCAGCCGATATAGCAGCTCGACTGGAAGGGCGCGTCGGTGCGGATCTTGGCGACTGCGATTTCGGGCAGCACGGTGAAGTTCGAAAAGGTCGAACAGCCCATGTAATGATGGACCGGCTGGCCCTTGTAGGAAAAGCGGGTGGTGCCGTCGGGCATCAGCCCCTTGCCCTGGGTCGCGCGGATCGCCGTGCACAGGTTGGTCTTGCCCGACAGGCAGGATTTACACTGGCGGCATTCGGGGGTGTAGAGCGGGATGACATGATCGCCCGGGACGACCGAGGTGACGCCGGCCCCGACCTCGCGGACGATGCCCGCCCCTTCATGGCCGAGCACGGAGGGAAACAGCCCCTCGCTGTCCAGCCCGTCAAGCGTATAGGCATCGGTGTGGCAGATGCCGGTCGCCATGATCTCGACCAGCACCTCGCCGGCGCGCGGCCCGTCCAGATCCAGCTCGACAATCTCCAGCGGCCGTTTGGCCTCGAACGCCACTGCGGCGCGCGTCTTCATGCCAGGGCTTCCTCTCCGACGATGGCAGCGCTTGGCTGCCGGGGGACGGCCCGTGACGGGGCCGATTCGAAAATCCAGATGCGGGCCGGGGGCAGGTTGCGCCACACGGTGCCCGCCAGCCGCACGCGCACATCGGCCTCACGCGGGACGGGCGCGCGCACGCCATAGGAATATTGGACGAACGGCGCGCCCGGCGGCAGCAGCTCGAGCATCGATTCGACGAACCGCGCCACCGTCTCGTCGGGAAAGTTGAGCAGCGGCAGGCTGGAAATGATCGCCGAAAACGGGCCGAGCGCGGCGACCTCCGCGGCGTTCATCGCATCGCCGTGGCGCACCTCGACGCCCGGCATCCGCTCACCGAGCAGCCGGGCAAAGGTCGGATCGGCCTCGATCGCGACGATCCGGGCCGGCGGCACGCCGCGCGCGACGAGCGCGCGGGTGATCGCGCCGGTGCCGGGGCCAAGCTCAAGGATACGGCCGGGCGCGGCAGGATCGACCTGCGCGGCCATGGCCTGAGCAAGAATCGGGCTGGAAGGGCTGACGGCACCCACGGCGCGCGGATTGCGGGCGAGGCGTTGGGCAAAGCTCAGCCAGTCATGCATAGCGTGTCGAACCACCGCCCCTCCATGCGCAAACCGGCGCGCTTGTGCAACAAAACTGCGCGGGGCACGGGCCGCTTGCGTCAAACGGCAGGCGACTTAAGGGTTTGCCGACAGAAAAACGGGCCGGTGCCGCGTTCCGGGACAGCCATGTTCAGGCGCGCGTGCGCCTTACCGGCACCGGCCAAGGGAGAGAAAGATGGATCGTCGCCAGTTCGTCCACACCGCAGGCGCCGCGCTGCTCACGGGCATGATGCCGGGGGCCGCCCGTGCGGCGGCCGCCGCCACAACCGCGACCGGGCCGGATGATGCGCGGCTGCGCGCGCTGCTTGACCGGATGTTTGCCGACCGGCTGGCCGAAAGCCCCGAACAGGCGACCAATCTCGGCCTCGATCAGGGGGCGAATGCGGGGCTGCGCGCCCGGCTCGACGATCGGTCGCGCGCCGGGGCGGCCCGGCGC
>NZ_JAPFGX010000008.1:0-87308 GCF_059803575.1 Sphingomonas sp. URJC2 | reverse complement strand
GGCCCGGCCGGCCGCCAAGCCGGCCGCCACCCGCATGGCCGCCCGCGTCGCCCAGATGCCGACCGGCGCCCAGCGCCCGACCGCCGAAGTGCTGCTGTCGGTGGGTCAGGGCGAACTGATCAACCTGCCGGTGCCGATCGCCAATATCTGGACGTCCAACCCCGGGGTTGCCGATGTCTATGTCAGCAATCCGCGCCAGATCCACCTGTTCGGCAAGGAAGCCGGCGAAGCCACGGTGTTCGCCACCACCGCCGCCGGCGGCGTCGTCTATGCGACCAATGTGCGCGTCAGCCAGAACCTGACCTCGATCGACCGGGTGCTCAAGGTGGCGATGCCCGAGGCGCAGATCACCGTGACGCCGGTCGGCCAGGTGGTCGTGCTGTCGGGCACCGTCGCCTCGCCCGAAGACGCCGAGGAGGCCGAACGGCTGGTCAAGTCGCTGCTCAATCCGGGCATCGACGTCAGCGCGCCCAATGTCGCGCTCAAGATCGGCACGGTGAACCGGCTGCGCACGGCGACGCCGCTGCAGGTCAATCTGCAGGTGCGCATCGCCGAAGTCAGCCGCGACCTGACCAAATCCTTCGGGATCAACCTGCTGACCCGCGACACCACCGGCGGCTTCCTGTTCGGCATCGCCCAGGGCCGCAATTTCGGCAGCATCACCACCGATCCCGCGACGCGCGCGACCAATTTCAACCTGAACGGGCTGGGTCAGGGGACGGGCATCACCAATCTCGGCCTTGCCGGGCGGCTGTTCGGGCTCGATGTCGCGACCGCGCTCGACCTGGCCGAGGGCGAAGGTCTGATCACCACGCTCGCCAACCCCAATCTTACCGCCCTGTCGGGCGAGACGGCAAGCTTTCTGGCCGGCGGCGAGATTCCGATCCCGCTCGCTCAGGGGCTTGGCCAGATCGGCGTCGAGTTCAAGCAATATGGCGTCAGCCTGTCCTTCACCCCGACGGTGCTCTCGGACGGCCGCATCTCGATGCGCGTCCGCCCCGAAGTGTCGGAACTGACCTCGGCCGGGGCGGTGACGATCAACGGCTTCCAGATCCCGGCGCTCACCACGCGGCGGGCGGAGACGACGGTCGAACTCGGATCGGGCCAGAGCTTCATGATCGGCGGCCTGCTGCAGAACCGGCACACCAACAATGTCGACCGTGCACCGGGCCTCGGCAATCTGCCGATCCTGGGCGCGCTGTTCCGCTCGACGCGCTTCCGCCGCGCCGAGACCGAGCTGATGATCATCGTCACCCCCTATCTGGTCAAGCCGACCAGCGCGGCGCTGCCGCTGCCGACCGACGGCTATCGTTCGGCGACCGATCTGGAACGGCTGCTGCTCGGCCAGACCGCAGGCTCGGGCAATACCGGCGAACGGCCGGTGCCGGGCCTGGCCCCGCCGGTCAGCGGCGGCCCGGTGCCCCCGGCACCGGGCCGGCCGGGCAGGACGGGCAAGGATGCCGGCGACCCGGCTCCCGGTTTCTCCAACTGAAGGCGCGCGATCATGGATGCCAGAATGTTCCGCCTGAACCCCGCCGCCCTGTCGCTCACCCTGCTGCTCGGGGCCTGTGGCGGCACCGTCAATCGCGGCGTCGAATCGGTCCACCAGCCGGTCGTGCAGCGCACCGATTATGCGATGGACGTGACCACCGGCTATGCCGGCGCACTCGCCCCGGGTGAGCGCGAGCGGCTCGACGCCTGGTTCGATGCCATCGCGCTCGGCTTTGGCGACCGGGTGGCGATCGCCGATCCCAGCGGGACCGATGGCGGCCGCCAGGCAGTGTCCGGGCTGCTCGGCCGGCGCGGCATGATGCTCGCCGACACCGCCCCCGGCACTGCCGGCAGCCCGCCCGCCGGCATGATCCGCATCATCGTCAGCCGCGCGGCGGCAAGCGTGCCCGGCTGCCCGGACTGGAGCCGCGCGCCCAGCCCCGATTTCGCCGGCAACACGCCGTCCAACTATGGCTGCGCGATCAATGGCGCGCTGGCGCGCATGATCGCCAATCCGCACGACCTGATCGAAGGCCGCGAGGCCGGCCGGCCCGCCGACGGCTTCACGTCATCGAAAGCGATCCGCGCCTATCGCGCCGCACCGCCGACCGGTGCGCAGGGGATCAAGAGCGAGACAACGCGAGGTGCCCAGTAATGAACGCGCCGTGGAACCCCTCCCGCAGCGCCGCGCTGCGCGATCCGTTTGTGGCCTTTGTCTGCGACGAAGGCTCGGCCGATGCCATCCGTCCCATCGCCGCCGAAATGGGCTGGTCGCCCGAAAAGGTGAACAAGGGCGGGCTGCGCAACGCCATCCAGTCGCTGTCGGTGTCGGCCAGCCCGCATGTGCTGTTCGTCGACCTGTCGGAATCGGGCGATCCGCTCAACGACATCAATGCGCTGGCCGAGGTGTGCGAGCCGGGCACGGTGGTGATCGCCGCCGGACAGGTCAATGACGTCCGCCTGTACCGCGACCTGCTGGCAAGCGGCATTCAGGACTATCTGCTCAAGCCGTTCAACCCCGACCAGCTGCGCGACGCGTTCGGTCAGGCGCTGGCCATCCTCAACACGCCCAAGCATGTCGAGGCGGCGGTCGAAAAGCCGCATGTGATGACGGCGGTGATCGGTGCGCGCGGCGGGGTCGGCGCATCGACGATCGCGGCATCGCTCGCCTGGCTGTTCGGCGACAAGGGGCGGCGGTCGACCGCGCTGCTCGACCTTGACGTGCATTTCGGCACCGGCGCGCTGGCCCTCGACCTTGAGCCGGGGCGCGGCCTGACCGACGCCATCGAAAATCCCAGCCGTATCGACGGGCTGTTCATCGAACGCGCGATGGTGCGCGCGAACGACAAGCTCGCCGTGCTGTCGGCCGAAGCGCCGATCAGTCAGGCGCTGATCACCGACGGCTCGGCCTTTTTCCAGTTGCAGGAGGAGATCCGCGCCGCGTTCGAATCGACGGTCGTGGATCTGCCGCGCCACATGCTCGTCCAGCATCCGATGCTGGTGCAGGACGCGAACATGGTCGTGATCGTGACCGAACTGACGCTGGCGGCGGCGCGCGACTGCATCCGCCTACTCGCCTGGCTGAAATCCAATGCCGGCCATGCCCAGGTGGTGCTGGTCGCCAACCGCGTGCAGACGGGCGGCGTGCCCGAAATCAGCCGCAAGGATTTCGAAAGCTCAATCGAACGCAAGATCGATTTCGCCGTCCCCTATGACCAGAAGCTGGCGGCGCAGGCGGCCAAGCTGGGCAAGACGCTGGCCGAAGCGGGCAAGGGGGCCAAGGTCACCCAGGCGCTCGGCGCGCTGTCCGACCGGCTGCTGAGCGTCGCCGAGGACGCGCCCGAGGCTGCCGCCGCCCCGCAGGCGCGGTCGCTGCTCGGCAAGCTGGGCGGGCTCAAGGGCGTGATCCGCAAAAAGGCCCCGGCCAAGGGCTGAACCGGCCGTCCGCCGCGGCGGAGGGTGAAGGACAGGAGATCAGATGACCGAAATGATGATCCCGCTCCTCGGCCTGGTGCTGGTGCTGGCGATGCTTGTCGCCGCCTTTTCCGGGCCGTCCGAGGCCAAGGCGAAGAAGCGGCGGCTGGCGGCGCTGCGCGAACGGCACAGCGCCTCCGCCGCATCGGCCGTGGAGGCGCAGCTGCGCCGGATCACCACCGCGCGCGCGACCCGCATCGACAGCCTTGCCTCGACCCTGATCCCGCGCCCCGCGCAGCTGAAAAAGCGGCTCGACATGACTGGCCGGTCGTGGAGCGTCGGCAAATATGCGCTGGTGTCGGGCGGGCTGGCGCTGGGCGGCTGCGCGCTGCTGTGGCTTGAGGGCGCACCGCTGCTGCTCGCGCTGTTCGGCGGGCTGTTCGTCGGCCTGGGGCTGCCGCACATGGCAACGGGCTTCATGATCAACCGCCGGGTCAACCAGTTCACCAGCAAGTTTCCCGATGCAATCGAGCTGCTGGTGCGCGGGCTGCGCGCCGGCCTGCCGATTTCGGAAACCCTGTCGGTCGTCGCCTCCGAAGTTCCCGGCCCGGTCGGCGAGGAGTTTCGCAGCGTCAGCGACAAGATGAAGATCGGCCGGTCGATGGATGTCGCGCTGCAGGAAACCTCCGAACGGCTGGGCACGCCGGAGTTCCAGTTTTTCTGCATCACGCTGGCGATCCAGCGCGAAACCGGGGGCAATCTGGCCGAAACCCTGTCGAACCTCGCCGAAGTGCTGCGCAAGCGCGCGCAGATGAAGCTGAAGATCAAGGCGATGTCTTCGGAATCCAAGGCCTCGGCCTATATCGTCGGCTCGCTGCCGTTCATCGTGTTCACGATGATCTGGTTCCTGAACAAGGACTATATGGGCGGTTTCTTCACCGATCAGCGGCTGATGGTCGCGGGGATTGGCGGGCTGGTGTGGATGGGCATCGGCGCATTCATCATGGCCAAGATGGTCAATTTCGAGATTTGAGGCGCGGAACATGAACGAGGGCGCAGGGCCGACGCTGTTGGGCATCGACGTGATCTGGATGGCGACTTTGCTGTCCGGCATCGCCTCGTTCATGGTGCTGGTCGCACTGTATGCGGCGACCACGGTGCGCGACCCGATGGCGCGGCGCGTCAAGGCGCTCAACGACCGCCGCGAACAGCTGAAAGCCGGCATCACCGCCTCCACGTCCAAGCGCCGCGCCAAGCTTGGCGCGCGGAACGAGACGACGGACCGGATGCGCTCCTTCCTCGCCTCGCTGAAGGTGCTGCAGGACGAACAGCTCAAGACCGCGCAGAAAAAGCTGATGCAGGCGGGCATCCGGTCGAAGGATGCGGCGGTCGCCGTCATCTTCGGGCGGATGATGCTGCCGCTGATCTTCGGCACCGGCATCGTCGTGCTCGTCTATGGCATCGACTATTTCCCCGACTGGGCGCCGTTTAAAAAGTTCGCGGTCGCCGCCGGGGTGCTGATCGGCAGCTACAAGGCGCCCGACATCTATCTGAAGAACCGCATCCAGAAGCGCAGCGACGCGATCCGCAAGGGCCTGCCCGACGCCCTCGATCTGCTCGTCATCTGCGCCGAAGCGGGGCTGACCGTCGATGCCGCCTTTGCCCGCGTCGCCAAGGAGCTGGGCCGCGCCTATCCGGAGCTGGGCGACGAGTTCATGCTGACGTCGATCGAGCTGGGCTTTCTGACCGACCGGCGGCAGGCGTTCGAGAATCTGGCGAACCGCATCGACCTGGAAGCGGTGCGCGGCGTCGTCACCACGATGATCCAGACCGAAAAATACGGGACGCCGCTCGCCTCGGCGCTGCGCGTGCTGTCGGCCGAGTTCCGCAACGAACGCATGATGCGCGCCGAGGAAAAGGCCGCGCGCCTGCCCGCGATCATGACGGTGCCGCTGATCCTGTTCATCCTGCCGACGCTGTTTGTCGTCATTCTCGGCCCGGCGGCCTGTTCGATCGCCGACAATCTGGGCGGCTAAACCCGGAACGGCCGTAAAACAAAAAGGGGCGCGGTGCCTGCCCGGCACCGCGCCCCTTTTGTTTATCCGGATGAGGCGGATCAGGCCGCCCGGAGCGCCGCCTGCGCCGCCGCCAGCCGGGCGATCGGCACGCGATAGGGCGAGGCGCTGACATAATCGAGCCCGGCTTCCTCGCAAAAGGCGATCGATGCCGGGTCGCCGCCATGTTCGCCGCAAATGCCCAGCTTGATGTCGGCCCGCGTCGCCCGGCCGCGTTCGGCGGCGAGGCGGATCAGCTCGCCCACCCCCTCGACATCCAGGCTGACAAACGGATCGCGCGGGAAAATGCCCTTGTCGACATAGGCGGTCAGGAACCGGCTGGCATCATCGCGGCTGACGCCGAGCGTGGTCTGGGTCAGGTCGTTGGTGCCGAAGCTGAAGAACGCGCCGACCTCGGCGATCTCGCCGGCCTTGAGCGCGGCGCGCGGCAGCTCGATCATCGTTCCGACCAGATAGTCGATGCGCCGCCCGGCCTCGGCGAACACCGCCTCGGCGGTGCGGTCGATCACCTCCTTCATCAGCTCCAGCTCGCGCCGCGTGGCGACGAGCGGGACCATGACTTCGGGGATCGGGGCCTCGCCGCTCTTCTCCGCCACGGCCACCGCCGCCTCGAAGATCGCCCGCGCCTGCATTTCGTAGATTTCGGGATAGGTCACGCCCAGCCGGCAGCCGCGATGGCCGAGCATCGGGTTGAACTCGTGCAGTTCGGCGGCGCGGCGCTTGAGCGCCTCGACCCCGACCCCGGCGGCGGCGGCGACATCCTCGAACTCCGCCTCATGATGCGGCAGGAATTCGTGCAGCGGCGGATCGAGCAGCCGGATCGTGACCGGCAGGCCGGCCATGATCTCGAAGATCGCGGTGAAATCGCCGCGCTGTTCGGGCAGCAGCCGGTCGAGCGCGGCGCGCCGCCCCTGTTCGTCGGAGGCAAGGATCATCTGCCTGACCGCGGTGATGCGCGCGGCATCGAAGAACATATGTTCGGTGCGGCACAGGCCGATGCCCTCCGCGCCGAAATCGCGCGCAGTGCGGCAGTCGGCGGGGGTTTCGGCATTGGTGCGCACCTTCAGCCGGCGGACGCGGTCGGCCCACACCATCAGCGCGCCGAAATCGCCGGCCAGTTCGGGCTGCACGGTCGGCACCGCGCCCAGCATCACCTCGCCGGTCGCGCCGTCGATGGTGATGACATCGCCTTCGCGGATCGTGCGCTCGCCGATGCGGAACAGCTTGGCCTTGCCGTCGATGGCCAGCGTCCCCGCGCCCGACACGCAGGGCCGGCCCATGCCGCGCGCGACGACGGCGGCATGGCTGGTCATCCCGCCGCGCGCCGTCAGGATGCCGCGGGCGGCGTGCATGCCGTGAATGTCCTCGGGGCTGGTTTCGATGCGGACCAGAATGACCGCCTCGCCCAGCTCGGCGCGCTTTTCGGCGGTGTCGGCATCGAACACGACAATGCCCGAGGCCGCGCCCGGCGAGGCGGGCAGCCCCTTGGTCAGCACGTCGCGCGGCGCCGCCGGGTCGAGCGTCGGGTGCAGCAGCTGGTCGAGCGCCTGCGGATCGACGCGCAGCACCGCCTCGCTTTCGGTGATCAGCCCTTCGCCCACCATGTCGACCGCGATGCGCAGCGCGGCCTTGGCCGTGCGCTTGCCGCTGCGCGTCTGCAGCATCCACAGCTTGCCGCGTTCGACCGTGAACTCGATGTCCTGCATGTCGCGGTAATGCCGCTCCAGCAGGTCGAACACCTGCGCCAGCTCGGCATAGGTTTCGGGCATCGCCTCTTCCATCGACAGCGGCTTCGCCCCCGCCGCCGCGCGCGCCGCCTGGGTCAGATATTGCGGGGTGCGGATGCCCGCGACCACATCCTCGCCCTGCGCGTTGATCAGATATTCGCCATAATAGGCCCGCTCCCCGGTCGAGGGGTTGCGGGTGAAGGCGACGCCGGTGGCCGATGTCTCGCCCATATTGCCGAACACCATCGCCTGCACATTGACGGCGGTGCCCCAGTCGCCGGGAATGTCGTTCAGCCGGCGATAGACCTTGGCGCGTTCGGACTGCCACGATCCGAACACCGCGCCGATCGCGCCCCACAGCTGGTCATGCACATCCTGCGGGAACGGGCGGCCCCATTGGTCCTCGACCAGCCCCTTATAGACGCCGACCAGCCGTTCCCAGTCGGCCGCGGTCATGTCGGTGTCGAGGAAATGCCCCTGATCTTCCTTGGCGATTTCAAGCGCTTCCTCGAACGCACCATGATCGAGGCCGAGCACGACGTCCGAATACATCTGGATGAAGCGGCGATAGCTGTCCCAGGCGAAGCGCGCATCGCCCGATGCCCGCGCCAGCCCGGCGACGGTCACGTCGTTCAGGCCGAGGTTGAGCACCGTGTCCATCATGCCGGGCATTGACACCCGCGCGCCCGAGCGGACGGAGACGAGCAGCGGATCATCGGCATCGCCGAAACGCTTGCCGGTCACCGCCTCGATATGGGCGATGCCGCTGCCGACTTCGGCCTTCACGCTGTCGGGAAAGCTCTCGCCTTCCTCGTAGAAGCGCGCGCACATCGCGGTCGAGATGGTGAAGCCCGGCGGCACCGGCAGGCCGATGGCCGCCATTTCGGCAAGATTGGCGCCTTTGCCGCCGAGCAGGAATTTGTCCCCCGCCCCGCCATCCGACACGCCGCCGCCGAACCGATAGACATATTTGGTCATCACCACCCCTTTTGGCCGCCTGTGCGGCCTGTCACTTGTCCCCCGAACGCGCCCGCATCCCGACCGTCTGTGCGGTCTTACCCCTCAATCTTTGCGAAATCGGCAACCCGGTGCACGGCATCGCGCATCCGCGCGAGCAGGCCGAGCCGCGCCGCGCGCTTCACCGGATCGGCGTCGTTCACCGTCACCTGATCGAAAAAGGCATCGATCGGCCCGCGCAGGCTGGCAAGCGCCGCCATCGCCGCGCCGAAATCCTCGGCCGCGATCGCCGCTTCGGCCGCCGGCCCGGCGACATCGAGGGCGGCGGCAAGCGCTGCCTCGGCCGGTTCGGGCGCGGGATTGACCGCGCCGGCGGCAAAGCTCTCCTTCTTCAGGATATTGGCCGCGCGCTTATAGCCGGCGAGCAGGTTTGCCCCGTCCTCGGTGCCGATGAACGCCTGCAGCGCATGGACGCGCGCGAGCAGCCGGACCAGATCATCCTCGCCGCCCAGCGCGAACACCGCATCGATCAGATCGTGCCGGACGCCTGCCTCGCGCTGCTGCACCTTCAGCCGGTCGGCGAAGAAGTCGAGCACATCGGCCGACACGCTGCCGGCAAGCGGAAACCGCAGCCGGTTGTCGAGGATCAGCGCAATGACGCCAAGCGCCGAACGCCGCAGCGCGAACGGATCCTTCGACCCGCTGGGCTTGAGATCGATGGCGAAGAAGCGGGTGATGCTGTCCAGCTTGTCGGCGAGCGACACCGCGACCGTCACCGCCGCGGTCGGCACGGCATCGCCCTGCCCGGCCGGCTTGTAATGATCGCGCACCGCCTCCCAGACCGGTTCCGGCTCGCCCTGCGCCTTGGCGTAATAGCCGCCCATCAGCCCTTGCAGCTCGGGGAATTCGCCCACCATGCCGGTGACGAGATCGGCCTTCGCCAGCCGCGCCGCGCGCTCGGCATGGTCGGGATCGGCCCCCGTGACGATGCCCTGCTCGACCAGCCAGCGCGCCAGCCGCGCCACCCGCTCGACCTTGTCGGCGACGGTGCCCAGCTTTTCATGGAACACGATCTGCGCCAGCTTGCCCGCCTGATCGGCGAGCGGCACCTTCAGATCGGTGTCGTAGAAGAAGCGCGCATCGCTCAGCCGCGCCGCCAGCACCTTCTGGTTGCCGGCGACGATCCGCGCACCGCCATCGGGCGCGGCGATGTTGGCGACGCAGACAAAGGCGGGGGCGAGCGTCCCGTCCGCGCTCTGGCAGACGAAATATTTCTGGTTCACCCGCGCGGTCAGCTGGATCACCTCTGCCGGCACGTCGAGAAAGCCCGGATCGAACCTGCCGAGCAGCGGCACCGGCCATTCGGTCAGCCCGGCATTTTCGGTGACCAGCCCGTCATCGGCGATCACGCTCAGCCCCGCCGCGCTGGCGAGCGCGGCCGCGCCGTCGCGGATGATCGCCGCGCGCTCGTCCTGATCGACGATCACATGCGCCGCGCGCAGCGCATCGGCATAGCCGGCGGCATTGGCGATGCGGACCGTCCCCTGATGCATGAACCGGTGGCCGGCGGTCTCGCGCCCGCTGGTCACGCCATCGACGGTGCAGTCGATCACCTCATCGCCCAGCAGCGCGACGATGCCCTGCAGCGGGCGCACCCAGCGCAGGCTTTCGGTCGACAGCGACGCCTGCCCCCAGCGCATCGATTTGGGCCAGGGGAAAGCGCGGATGATCGCCGGGATCGCCTCCGCCACCACATCGGCGGTGCGGCGGCCGGGCCGGCTGGTCACCGCAAACCACACGCCGTCGCGTTCGGTCAGCTGGTCGCGGGTCAGGCCGGTCTTGCGCAGAAACCCGTCCAGCGCCTGATCGGGGGCGCTGGTGCGCGGGCCTTTCACCTCCTCGGTGACGGCGTCGGTCGCCTCGGGCAGGCCGGTGGCAATCACCGCCAGCCGTCGCGGCGTCGAATAAGCGGTCATCGTCGCCGCCGTGATGCCGGCGCGGGCCAGTTCCCCGGTCAGCAGCGCCACCAGATCGGCGCGGGCGCGCGCCTGCATCCGGGCGGGGATTTCCTCCGAGCGCAGCTCGATCAGCAGATCGGTCATGCCGCCCACCCGTTATGCGTCATCCATGCCGCGCACGCGCCCTTCGCCAGATCGCGCACCCGGCCGATATAGGCCTGCCGCTCGGCGACCGAGATCACGCCGCGCGCATTGAGCAGGTTGAACACATGGCTGGCCTTGATCGCCTGTTCATAGGCGGGAATGGGCAGCCCGCGCGCCAGACACGCCTCGCACTCCGCCGCCGCCTTGCGGAACAGGTCGAACAGCGCCTCCGTGTTGGCGACTTCGAAGTTCCACGCGCTCATCTGGCGTTCGTTTTCAAGGAACACATCGCCATAGGTGACGCCGCGCCCGTTGAAATCGAGCTGATAGACGCTGTCGACGCCCTGGATATAGGTCGCCAGCCGTTCCAGCCCATAGGTCAGCTCGCCCGCCACCGGCTTGCAGTCGAACCCGCCCATTTGCTGGAAATAGGTGAACTGGGTGACTTCCATCCCGTCGCACCACACTTCCCAGCCCAGCCCCCATGCGCCGAGCGTGGGCGATTCCCAGTCATCCTCGACAAAGCGGATGTCGTGCTGCGACAGGTCGAGCCCGATCGCCGCGAGCGAGCCCAGATACAGCTCCTGCAGATCGGGCGGGCTGGGCTTCAGGATCACCTGATACTGGTAATAATGCTGCAACCGGTTGGGGTTTTCGCCATAGCGGCCATCGGTCGGCCGGCGGCACGGCTGGACAAAGGCGGCGTTCCACGGCTCCGGCCCGAGCGCGCGCAGCGTCGTTGCGGTGTGGAACGTGCCTGCGCCCATTTCCATGTCATAGGGTTGCAGGATAAGGCAGCCGCGCTCGCTCCAATAGCGGTGCAGCGTCAGGATCAGGTCCTGAAAACTGGGGGGGCGTGTATCGGTCAAAGCGCACAGCCCCTGCCCAAAGGCCGACCCGGAATCAAGGGCGCAACTGCACGGCGGGGCACGCGGCCGCGCCCATGCCGCGACGGCGCAACCCGCGGCGGACGGCTTTCCGATGCCTGATGCGTCCCAGCGAGGCTGCTGCAGCGCACAACTGGTCGCACGCCAGCCCCCGACTGTCACATTTCGACCACAAGGCGCCCGAAACCGCCATCATCGGCGCTGCCAAGCCATTGCGCGGCGCGATCCATCGTCTAAAGAAAGTAACAGGCGGGAGTTTGGGTCCGCCGCTCAACAACTGCGGTGCAGGGAGATAGATAATGTTCAAGCGTGGTTTGACGGCCGCGATCGCGGCTGCCAGCCTGGTCGCCGCGCCGGCCATGGCGCAGGCGAGCGCCTCGAAGCTTTCGGTTGCGGGTGCGGCGCGCACCGGCGCGACCGTTGAGGGCAACGAAGCCCTTGGCGGCACCGCCCTGATCGGGATCGCGGTGTTCGCGGTGGTTCTGGCCGGCGTGTTCCTGCTTGCCGACAGCGAAGACGATCCCGTCAGCGCGTAATCCGCGTCTGACGTCGGAACTTCGGAATGTGCCGGCCGTCCGCAGGGACGGCCGGCATTTTCTTTTGGGGCCGGCCTTTGCGGAGCGGGCATGGCTGCCGGCAATGCCTTGGCGGTGCGACCATTCCGGATCAGTCGGCCGGCAACCGCGCCATTGCAACGCATTGGCGATCCGCTAGAAACGGCGCGACGGCCCCGGGGTCGTCGGGATGGGGAGACGTTAGATGTTGAAGAAGATGATGACGGCGGTTGCCGCCATGAGCCTGGTCGCCGCACCGGCGATCGCGCAGGGCAATGCCGCCAAGCTGTCGGTCGCCAATGCGTCGCGCACGGGCGCCGAAGTCAAGGGCAATGAAGTGCTTGGCGGGTCGGTGATCCTGATCGCGCTTGCAGTCGCGGCCGTGGTGGTCGGCGTTATCGTGCTGACCGACGATGATGAGCCTGCCAGCCGCTAAGGCCGGGCGCCTCATCGGCAACCAACGATAAATGCCGGCATCCTGAGCGGTGCCGGCATTTTCGTTTTCAGGCGCGTTCTTTTGCAGGCGCGGCGGCGGGGCGCGCCGGACCGGTCAGGCCGGCAGCGGCGCGCGGGCATCCGGATAGGCGCTGTCGGCCTTGGCGATCAGCGCGCGGTCGTCATGGTTCCACGGGTGAAAGCCCGGCATGAAGAAAGCGAGCCAGGCCGGGATCAGCCGGCGGACCACGCCCGGCCGGCCGAGCAGATAGGCGAACACGCCCCATTTCGCGCGTGCACCGGTGATGCCGTCCTGCGCCAGCAGCTCCAGCGTCCCTTCGATCCGCTTGACCCAGAAGGTGCGGCTGACGAGCAGCATCATGATCGTCTTGACCTTCCACCGCTTCCAGCGCGACCAGTCGCGCGTCGCGTGCAGCCAGGTGTCATAGGCGACGCCCTTGTGCTCGATCTCCTCGATGGCGTGCCATTTCCACATGTCCGCGGTCTCGCGGTCGACGCCGCGCCAGTAATCGGTATCCTTCAGCATCATCTGCGCCATCATCGCGGTATAATGCTCAAGCGCCATGGTGACGGCGAGGTTGAGGATCTGTGGCCGGTTCCTGGTCAGTTCCAGCGATTCGACCACCACCTGTTCGAGATGGCTGACATCATAACCGGCATCGACGACGCGGCGGTTGAACGCGACATGTTCGCGGCTGTGCATCACCTCCTGCTGGACAAAGGCGCGGATCTCGCGGTCGAGCTTGGCGGGCACGCCGTCGCGAAACGCCTTCACCGATTCGATGAAAAACGCCTCGCCGCGCGGAAACGTCACCGACAGCGCATTGTGAAACGCGGTCGCGACCGGATCGCCGTTCATCCACCAGCGGTCCTGCCGGCTGCCACGCCCGAAGCGGCGGTCGCGCGGGGTGATGGCCAGATCGGCGGGGGTCTTGTCGTCACGCATGGCACTGCTCTCCGGACGGGAATCGCGCTGTTCGGCGCAGAACATGGCTCTCGCTGACATTTGTGTCAATAGCGCGTCCGCCAGCCCGCCCCTCGCCTTCGTCGCCCGGCGCGGTTATGCCGCAAACCGATGACCGCCACCGATGCTCTGCAATGCCCGCCGCCGCCCGCAAACGCCTGACCCCCGAAGCCAGCCGCAGCGCCGCGCTCGACGCCGCGCGCGACCTGCTGGTCGAAGCCGGGCCGCAGGCGGTGACGCTCAAGGCCGTCGCCGCGCGCATGGGCCGCACCCATGCCAATCTGCTCCACCATTTCGGCTCGGCCGCCGGGCTGCAAAAGGCGCTTGCCGAAACGATGGCCGAACAGATCACCGCCGAAATCGGTGCAGCGGTCGCCAAGGCGCGGGCCGGACAGGGCGGGCCGCGCGACATTGTCGACCTGACGTTCGAGGCGTTCGAGAAGGGTGGCGGCGCGCTCGCCAGCTGGATGATCCTGTCGGGCAATGACGATGCGCTCGACCCGATCCTGACCGCGATCCACCGGCTGATGGACCGGCTGGGCGACGGCGCGCATGACGGAGAGATGCGCCGCGACACGCTCAATCTGGTGCTGGTCGCGCTTGGCGATGCGCTGCTCGGCGGGCCGATGGCGGCCGCGCTCGGCCTGCCGCGCGGGGCGGCGCGCGACATTGCCGCCGCCCAGCTGGGCGCGGCGCTGGCCAACCGGGGCGGCGGCCAGCCGGGCTGAACCGCCCGTTCGGGGGAAATCGGGCCGCCCAACTGGCGATTTGCGCCGAACCGTCCTATGGCGCGCGGATGCATTTCCTCGATCAGGCCAAGATTTTCATCCGCTCCGGCCATGGCGGCGCGGGCGCGGTGAGCTTCCGGCGCGAAAAATTCATCGAATATGGCGGTCCCGATGGCGGCGACGGCGGCAAGGGCGGCGACATCGTGTTCGAAGCCATTGCCGGGCTGAATACGCTCATCGATTTCCGCTACACCCAGCATTTCCGGGCGCAGCGCGGCAATGGCGGCTCGGGCTCCAACCGCACCGGCGCGGGCGGCGACGATCTGGTGATCAGGGTGCCGGTCGGCACCCAGGTGCTGAGCGACGACAAGGAACATGTCCTTGCCGATTTCACCGCCCCCGGCCAGCGCCTCGTGCTGCTGCGCGGCGGCGATGGCGGCAAGGGCAATGCCGCGTTCAAAAGCTCCACCAACCGCGCGCCGCGCCAGCATGGCAAGGGCTTTCCCGGCGAGGAAATGTGGGTGTGGCTGCGGCTCAAGCTGCTCGCCGATGTCGGGCTGGTCGGCATGCCCAATGCCGGCAAATCGACCTTCATCAACCTCGTCACCAACGCCAAGGCCAAGGTCGGCGATTATGCCTTCACCACGCTGCGCCCGCAGCTGGGCGTGGTCAGCCACAAGGGGCGCGAGTTCGTGCTCGCCGACATTCCCGGGCTGGTCGAGGGCATGGGCGAAGGGGCCGGGATCGGCGACCGCTTCCTCGGCCATATCGAGCGCTGCCGGGTGCTGCTGCATCTGGTCGACGCGCATGGCGAGGATCCGGTCGAGGCGTGGGAAACGGTGCGGACCGAGCTGGCGCGCTATGGCGCGGGGCTGGAGGACAAGCCCGAGGTGATCGCGCTCAACAAATGCGATCTGCTCGACGAGGAACTGACCACCGCCATCGGTGACGAGCTGCGCGCGGCGAGCAATGCGCTTGTCCTGCCGCTGTCGGGCGCGACCGGCCAGGGGCTGGAAGCGGTGCTCGACCGGCTGGTCGAGGCGCTGGGGCCGCTCCCCGAAACCGGCGCGGCATCGACCAGTGGCGCGGCGGATCCTGCCACGGACGGTTCTGCGGCGGACGGGGACCGCCCCTGGTCGCCACTCTGACCCCGGCCCGGTCATGGCCGCCCCCGCCTCCCACCGGCTAATCGTCAAGGTAGGCTCGTCGCTGCTGGTCGCGCCCGACGGCGCGCTGCGGCGCGACTGGCTGGCGACATTGGTCGCGGACATCGCCGCCGAACGCGCGGAAGGGCGTGAGGTGGTGGTCGTGTCATCGGGCGCGATCGCGCTCGGTGCGCGGCGGCTGGGCCTGCCCAAGGGCGGCCGGGCGAGCCTTGAGGATGCGCAGGCGGCGGCCGCGACGGGCCAAGTGCTGCTGTCCGCGCTGTGGGCGGAGCTGCTCGGGCTGCACGGCATCACCGCCGCGCAGATGCTGGTCACGCTCGACGATCTGGAGGATCGCAGGCGCTATCTGAACGCCAGTGCAACGCTCGGCCGGCTGCTCGCGCTCGGCGTCGTGCCGGTGATCAACGAGAATGACAGCGTGGCGACCGCCGAGATTCGCTTCGGCGACAATGACCGGCTGGCGGCGCGGATCGGCCAGGCGGCGCAGGCCGGGCTGGTGCTGCTGCTGTCCGATGTCGACGGGCTGTATGACCGGCCGCCCGCCACCCCCGGCGCGACTTTGGTCGCGCGGGTGGCGCGGGTCGATGACGATGTGCTGGCGATGGCCGGCAGCGGCAGCGGATCGGGCATGGGCAGCGGCGGGATGCGCGCCAAGCTGGCGGCCGCGCGCATCGCCGCCGCCGCCGGCATCCCCCTCGCCATCGCCTCGGGCCAGCGCGACCATCCGCTCGCGCACTGGCGGCGGACCGGGCTTGGCACGCTGTTCGAGGCCGAAAGCGGCGCCGGCGCGCGCAAGGCATGGCTGGCCGGGCGCTTGACGGTTGCCGGGCGGATCACCATCGATGCCGGCGCTGCGGCGGCGCTTCGGGCCGGCGGCAGCCTGCTCGCGCCCGGCGCGGTTGCGGCCGAAGGTGCGTTCCGGCGCGGCGATGTGGTCGACATCGTGCATGACGGACGCGCGATTGCGCGTGGCCTCAGCGAATATGATGCGGCCGATGCGCTGCGCATCCTCGGGCTGCGGTCGGACGAGCAGGCTGGACGGCTGGGCCATGCCCCGCGCGCGGCGCTTGTCCACCGCGACCATCTGGTGCTGATCGTCTGAACCCATGACCAAGACCCCGCTTCCCACCCTCGCCATCACCGGCGGGACCGGCTTTGTCGGCGCAACGCTCGTCCGCCATGCGGTGATGCGCGGCCATGTCGTGCGTGCGCTCACCCGCCGCCCTCAGGCCAGCCATGGCCGCATCCGCTGGATCGACGGCGCGCTCGACCAGCCCGACAGCCTCGCCCGGCTGGTCGAGGGGGCCGATGCCGTCATCCATGTCGCCGGGGCGATCAACGCACCGTCGCGCGACGCCTTTGCCGAGGCCAATGTCGCCGGCACGCTCAACATGGTCGAGGCCGCACGCGCCGCCGGGGTGCGCCGCTTCATCCATGTCAGCTCGCTTGCCGCGCGCGCCCCCGACCTGTCGGACTATGGCTGGTCCAAGGCGCGGTCCGAGCAGGTGGTCGGCGCATCGGGGCTGGACTGGACGGTGGTGCGCCCGCCCGCCGTCTATGGCCCCGGCGACCGCGAAACGCTCGAGCTGTTCCGCTGGGCGCGGCGCGGGCTGGTGCTGCTGCCGCCGGCCGGGCGGATTTCGGTGATCGAGGTCAGCGATCTCAGCCGGCTGCTGCTGACACTCGTCGGCGCGGACGACAGCCTCGCCCAGATTTACGAGCCCGATGATGGCCGCGAGCCGGGCTGGAGCCACCGCGAGTTTGCCGAGGCGATCGGCATCGCGGTCGGGCGGCGGCGCGTGCGCACGCTCAGCCTGCCGCGCCCGATCCTGGCGGCCGGGGCGCGGATCGACCGGCTGGTGCGCGGACGCAAGGCCAAGCTCACCCCCGACCGGGTCGGCTATTTCTGCCATCCCGACTGGGTGGCCGCCGCCGACCGCCGCCCCCCGGCCGAACTGTGGCGGCCGCACATCGTCACCCATGCCGGGCTGAAGGCGACCGCCATCGCCTATCGCGCGTCGGGCTGGCTGTAGCGCCGCCGCGCCGCATCGCTGCCACCCTTCAGCCGCAATCGCTTGGCAAGCGGCGACCAAACACCCTAGGAACGCACCATGTCCGACCGTCAGCAGATCCTCGACACCGTCACCCGCCTGATCGAGCCGTTCAACAAAAAGGGCGTCGCCCTGGCCGAAGGCATCACCTTTGCCGGCGACCTTGAATGGGACAGCCTGACGGTGATGGATTTCGTCGCCGCGATCGAGGACGAGTTCGACATCATCATCACGATGAATATGCAGGCGGAAATCGAAACCCTCGGCCAGCTGGTCGATGCGGTCGCCAAGCTGAAGGATGGCGGCAATGGCTGAGGCCGATGCGATGATCGCCGGGGCGCAGGCCCCCGCGCGCGACCTGATGTCGAAGTTTGACGGCCTGATCGCCGAGCGCAAGGCGCTGCTCGATTCGGGCGTCACCGATCCGTTCGCCATCGTGATGGACGAGGTCCGCTCGCCCACCCAGGCGGTGATCAAGGGGCGCGAGACGATCCTGCTCGGCACCTACAACTATATGGGCATGACGTTCGATCCCGACGTCATCGCCGCCGGCAAGGCTGCGCTCGACCAGTTCGGATCGGGGACCAATGGCAGCCGGATGCTGAACGGCACGTTCCGCGACCATATGGCCGCCGAACAGGCGCTGCGCGATTTCTACGGCATGACCGGGGCGATTGTGTTCTCGACCGGCTATCAGGCCAATCTCGGCATCATCTCGACGCTCGCCGGCAAGGGCGATTACATCATCCTCGATGCCGACAGCCATGCGTCGATCTATGACGGCTGTTCGATGGGCAATGCGGAAATCGTCCGCTTCCGCCACAACTCGGTCGAGGATCTGGACAAACGGCTTGGCCGCCTGCCGGCCGAGCCGGGCAAGCTCGTCGTCCTTGAAGGCGTCTACTCGATGCTGGGCGACATCGCGCCGCTCAAGGAAATGGTCGCCGTCGCCAAGAAGCATGGCGCGATGGTGCTGGTCGACGAAGCGCATTCGATGGGCTTTTTCGGCGCGCATGGCCGCGGCGTCTATGAAGACCAGGGGCTGGACGCCGATGTCGACTTCATCGTCGGCACATTTTCCAAGTCGGTCGGCACGGTCGGCGGCTTCTGCGTGTCCAACCATCCGAAGTTCGAGGCGGTGCGGCTGGCCTGCCGCCCCTATATCTTCACCGCCTCGCTGCCCCCCTCGGTGGTGGCGACGGCGGCGGCCTCGATCACCAAGCTGATGCACGCGCACGACAAGCGGCAGCGGCTGTGGGACAATGCCCGGCATCTGCATGGCGGGCTGAAGGCGCTGGGGTTCAAGCTTGGCACCGAAACGCCCGAATCCGCGATCATCGCCGTCATTCTGCCCAGCCAGGAAGAAGCGGTCGGCATGTGGCAGGCGCTGCTCGAACAGGGCGTCTATGTGAACATGGCGCGGCCGCCGGCGACCCCGGCGGGCATGTTCCTGCTGCGCTGCTCGCTGTGCGCCGAGCACAGCCGCGAACAGCTGGACCGGGTGCTCGGCATGTTCGCCGCCGCCGGCCGCGCGGTGGGTGCCATCGCCTGACGCGCCGAACCGGCTGGACTTGTCGGCGCATCCGCGCTTTGCTGCGCGGGCGTGGCCATGGCTGATCCCCCGCTGCCGCAGGACGGCGACCGCGACCCGACCGGCCTGCGCCGCGGGCTGGTGGCGGGATTTGCGCTCGTCGCCGCGCTCGCCCTGATCGTGCTGATCGGCATGGTGTCCGCCTCCAATGCCGAACGCGACGCCGCCCTTAAGGCCCAGCGCCACAGTTTCGAGGTGATGAACCTCGCCCGCACGCTGGAAGCGACGATGACCCGGTCCGAAGCCGCGCTTGGCCGCTATGTGGTCAGCGGCGACGCGCAGACCGGGCGCTATTATTTCGACCAGTGGCGGCGGGCGGGGACGCTGTTGACCCGGCTGCGGCGCATCGTCGGCGACAATCCGGCCCAGCTGCGGCTGGTCGACCGGTTGCAGACGATCTACGCGCTGCGCGGCGAACAGCTGGCCGAGGTCGCGCTGCGCACCAATTACAATCAGGGCTGGAACGCGCTTGGCCGCTATTTCCAGGCCGGCCAGTCGAAAAGCGTCACCGAACTCGCCGACACGATGGAGGCGATCATCACCGCCGAGCGCGACCTGCTGATCAAGCGCAGCGGCGCGGCCGCGCGCTCGGTCGAACGGTCGAACCGGCTGGCGCGCATCCTGTCGCTGTTCGGCGCGGTGGTGGTGATGGGGGCGATCATCCTCGCCTATGCCGCGATCCAGGAAATGACACAGCGTCGCCTCGCCCGGCGCGAGGCGGAGGACGAAGCGCGGCGGGCCGACGAGCTGGAAGCGGCGGTCGCCGCGCGCACCGCCGAGCTGCGCGACGCCAATGCCGCACTGCGCGCCGAGGCGGCCGAGCGCGAGGCGGCCGAGGCGCAGCTGCGTCAGGTGCAGAAAATGGACGCGGTCGGCCAGCTGACCGGCGGCATCGCGCATGATTTCAACAATATGCTCGCCGTGGTACTGGGCGGGCTGGAGCTGGCGCGCCGCCGCGCCGCCGACCGGCCACAGGATGCGCTGCGCCATATCGACAATGCGATGGACGGGGCACGCCGCGCCGCCGCGCTCACCCGCCGGCTGCTCGCCTTTGCGCGCGCCGAACCGCTGCTGCCCGAGGCGATTTCCGCCGATGCGCTGATCGCCGGCATGACCGAACTGCTCGACCGCACGCTTGGCGAACGCATCCGCGTCGAGACCGGCTTTGACGGCGGCGACTGGCTGGTCTGGGTCGACCGGCAGCAGCTGGAAAATGCGCTGCTCAACCTTGCGGTCAATGCGCGCGACGCGATGGACGGCGAAGGCACGGTCACCATCGCCACGGCACAGCGCCGCCTTCAGGCGGGCGAGGCCGGGACGCTGCCCGCCGGGGACCTTGTCGCGATCACCGTGTCGGACACCGGCTGCGGGATGGACGCTGCCGTGCTGGAGCGGGTGTTCGAGCCGTTCTTCACCACCAAACCGGTCGGCAAGGGCACCGGGCTTGGCCTCAGCCAGGTGTTCGGCTTTGTCGGCCAGTCGGGCGGCGAGGTGCTGATCGACTCCGCCCCCGGCCGGGGCACCACAGTCACGCTGCTGCTGCCGCGCCACCATGCCGCCGCCATTGCCGCACCCGCCCCCGCCGAGCCGGAGCGCGCGGCAACTGACGCGCCGACACCGCCCGCCCGCATCCTTGTGGTCGAGGATGATCCGCGCGTGCTCGCCGCGACCACCGAGGCGTTGACCGAACTCGGCCATGATCCGGTCCCCTGCCCCGACCCCGAACAGGCCGAGGCGCTGATGGCCGATCATCCCGATATCCGGCTGGTGATCAGCGATGTCGTGATGCCGCGCCTGACCGGGCCGGAACTGATCGCGCGGCTGCACCCGCGCCACCCTGAGGTCGCGGTGCTGTTCGTCACCGGCTATGCTGGCGATGCCGGCGGCAATGACGCCTTTGCCGGGCATGAGGTGCTGCGCAAACCCTTCACCATCGGCGCGCTCGACCGCGCGGTCGGCCGGGCGCTGGCGCGCGGCGGACCGGGACAGGCGGGCCGGACCGCGGCGGCAGACGCGGCGGCCCTTGGCTCTGTGGCGTGACGCAGGTGGCGCGCGAGGCGGACTAACCCGGCTTGAAAATGCTTTAGCGCACCGCCCCCGCGCGGAGCAGGCGGGGCAGCAGCACCAAAGCGGCGAGCAGCGGCCAGCGCCTGTGCCATGGCCGGATCTCGATCCCCGCCCCGGCATGGCGGTTGATCTTCCACGCCAGATAATCGATCCCGCCGGCAAAGGTCAGGCTGGCCTTGGCGAGCCGCAACAGCGTCAGCGCCTTGCCGCGCCGCCTCAGCCCGGCCCAGCGGCGGTCGGAATGGGCATCGGGCAGATGGCCGAGCAAAGCGGCCAGCCGCAGATAGCGCGCCGGATCCCAGTCGACGATCGATCCCGGCCGGTCGCCGCGCTCGGCGCGCAGTTCGGCACCATAGGTCAGGGTGAAGCCGGCGCGCCACCGCTCCAGCGGATCGGGATGCGGCGGGGCGAGCGTCCACATCGTCGCCGCGGCCTGCGCCACCGCGCCGGTCACCGCCGCGCGCGCGCCATCGTCCTCGGCCCAGACGAGGCGGACCGGCTGGGCAAAGCGCGCCCAGACCGACACGCTCGCCGCGCCCGGCCCGGTCTGGCCATCGAGATCGGCGAGCGACAGCACCGCATATTTGGCCGCAAGCCCGTCTTCGGCGAACGGAAACACATTGGGCGGCACCAGCCGGTTGGCCGCCGCCAGCCAGCGCGCCAGATAGGCGGTGCGATAATCGCGCACGATCAGGTAGAAATCGAGCATCTGGCCCTCAAGCGTCCCCGAACGGAGGCAGGAGCCGTAAAAAATCATCGCCACCGCGCCCGGATGGCGGGCGGCGATCCGGGCGGCGAGCGCGGCGATGCGCGGATCGACCGGCATGTCCAGCTCCGCCGCGATCAGCGCGTGAAGCGGCGGCGCACCGGCATCGGCGGGACGGGACAGCATCGGCGCGCGCCCGCTCAGGCGGCGAGCTTCAGGAACGGCACCGGCGGAGTCGTGCGCAGCACGATCGGATGGTCGCGGTCGGCAAGGAACAGCTCGCCATCGAGGATGACGTTCGAGCGTTCGCCCTCGATCCGGATCACATCGCCCTGTTCCATATGCACGCCCGCGACGCGCTGGCGGCCGAACCGACCGAGCAAAGTCTCGCGGATCATGCGCAGCAGCGCCCAGGGGCTCTGGTCGACGGCCATCAGCTTCATCCGGCCCTGCCCCGGCTGGGTGCGCCCGCCGAGCAGCAGCTTTTCAAGCGTGGTCACGATCAACAGGCTGAACCGGCCCGACAGCTGGCCGTCGCGGACCAAAGAGATGCGCACCGGCGCGGGCCGCGGCGGCAGGAACGCCGCGCGGATGCCCGACAGCGACGCGAACAGCACCGCCAGCGCGGTCAGGAAATGGCACAGGCCATTGGGCAGGCCGAGCGGATAGAGCTTGTGCCGGCAATAGAGGATCGAATCCGCCAGCCCCGCGCCGCCCAGGAACATGCCGAGCACCGGGCGCGTCTCATTGGCGCCGCTGGTCAGCGCGATCAGCTCGCGCTCGACGATGTGCGGCGCAAGATCGGCCTTGGCGAGTTCGACCACCCGTTCGAGCGCGTGCAGCGGATCGCCCTGCGCACCCAGATCAAGCGCGATCAGGTTGGTCTTGCCATTGGGCAGCACCGCGACCGGCGGCGGCGTGTCGCCGAAATGCCGCCCGCCATGCAGTTCGGTCAGCGCCGCCTGCACGGTGCCGTCGCCGCCATTGATGACCAGCACCTTGGGCCGGATGCGCGCGATCGTGCACATCGCCGCCGCAATCTGGCTGACATGCTCGACCTCGTAATGAAAGACATCGGGATGGGTCGCGCAATAATCGCGCACGCGCGGCAGCAGCGCGCGATTGCCCGTCGAGCGCGGGTTGGAGAGGAGCGCGACCCGGCTCATCCCGCCGCCACCGGGCCGATGGCAAGGCCGCGCCGATATTGCAGCCGCACGTCGATCGGGCTGACGCCGGGGCCGGCGCGCACCACCACGTCGCGAAACTCCGGCTTCAGCCGCAGCAGCGACAGGCCGGGATTGCGCGAAAATCCGCCGCCATCGCTCCAGCCCGACTTGCCATTGCCGTCGACATCATGGCGCACCGCGACCGCATAGCTGCCCGTAGCCGGCAGCGCGATGCAGACATCCATCCGGCCATGCTCGGTCACCGGCAGGTCGATGCGGCGCAGCTTGCGCCCCTTGGCCAGGAAATCGGCCGGATTGTCGCCATAGATCTGGACGCGCAAAATGCCGGTGCGCGTCTTGAACCCGTCGACGCGGACCAGAAACGCCGTGTCGCCGCGCGCGCACGCCCCCGCATCGCCCCCCAGGACCCCGGCCATGGCGGGCGCGGGCGTGCTGGCGAGAAACGCCGCCATCCCCAGTCCGACCGCCCAAACTTTTGTCATGACCGTCCTGCACATGCTCGCTATAGGCAGGCGCGCGCCGGGCGCATTCCCCGCCATGTTCAAGCGCGAAGATGGGCAGGGTTTGCGGCCAAAACATGGTCATGGCACGACTGAAATTCGGAAACAGCGGGTGATCCTGCCAACATGCTGTCGTCACTCGACCGCTATATCGCCCGGCTGATCGCCCTGCCGCTGATCAGCACGCTGGTCATCGCCGCGATGCTGCTCGTGCTCGACAAGATGCTGAGGCTGTTCGACTTTGTCGCCGAACAGGGCGGCCCGGTCAGCGTGGTGTGGCGGATGCTCGCCAATCTGCTGCCCGAATATCTGTCGCTCGGCATCCCGATCGGGCTGATGCTCGGCATCCTGCTGGCGTTCCGCAAGCTTGCCACGTCCTCCGAACTCGATGCGCTGCGCGCGCTCGGCCTCAGCTATGGCCGGCTGCTGCGCGTGCCCTATCTCTACGCGCTGGCGCTCGCCGCGCTCAACCTGGCGATCGTCGGCTTCATCCAGCCCTATGCGCGCTATGCCTATGAAGGGTTGCAGTTCGAACTGCGCTCGGGCGCGCTCGGCGCGTCGATCAAGGTCGGGGAGTTTGCCCGGCTGGGCAAGGACATCACCGTGCGGATCGAGCAGAGCGCGCAGCAGGGGCGCGAACTGTCGGGCATTTTCGTGCGCGCCGACAGCAAGCGCGGGCGCAGCATCGCGGTGACGGCAGAGCACGGCGCATTTCTGGCGACCGACGATCCCGACACGATCATCTTCCGCCTGTCCAACGGCACGCTTGTGCATGACGAGCCGGGCTTTCGCGCGCCGCGCGTGCTGACCTTCACCTCGCACGATCTGCCGATCGACCTGCCCCGGATCGAGGCGTTCCGGCGGCGCGGCGGCAAGGACCGCGAACTGACCATCCCCGAACTGGTGCGGATGGGCGCAGACCCGCGTCAGCCGCTCGCGGTGCGCAACGAAAGCCGGGCGAGCTTCCATTTCCGCATCGTCGAAGTGGCGATGATGATGCTGCTGCCGCTGCTCGCGGTCGCGCTGGCGGTGCCGCCCAAGCGCTCGACCTCGGGACTGGGGGTGTTTCTGTCGATCGTGATGGTCGTCACCTATCACAAGATCAACGAATATGCGCAGGACATGGGCGCGCTTGGCCGGTTCGATCCGCTGATCGCGCTGTGGACGCCGTTCCTGCTGTTCGCCGCGCTGATCGGCTGGCTCTATTGGCAGCTCGCGCATGTGCCGGGCGGGCAGCCGATCGGCGCGCTCGAACGGCTGTTCGCCAAGGCGAGCACGGCGATCCGGCGCTGGTTCGGCTTTGCCGGCGCGCGGCGGCGAAAGGCGGTGGCCTGATGCCGGCCTTTTTCCCCTCGCGCACCGTGTCCGTCTATATGGCGGTGATGTTCCTCACCCGCACCTTTTCGGTGCTGGCGGGGCTGGTGCTGATCCTGATGACGCTCGATCTGCTCGGCAAGAGCGGCGATGTGCTTGCCTATCCGGGCAATGGTCAGGCGCAGCTGTGGACCTATGTCAGCCTGCGCGCGCCGCAGATCATCTCGACCTTCCTCAAATTCTCGGTGCTGCTCGGCACGCTGATCACGCTGGCGACGCTCAACCAGAACAGCGAGGTGATCGCGCTCAAATCCTCCGGCCTGTCGGCGCACCAGATCCTCGCGCCGCTGGTGGTGACGGGGATGCTGGTGGCGGCGCTGTCTTTCCTGTTCAACGAACGCGTGGTCGCGCGCGCGACGGCGACGCTGTCGGCATGGGAAAAGGTCGATTACGGCCCGATGCCCAGCGGCGCGGGGGTGCTGAGCAATGTCTGGGTGCGCGACGGTGAGGATCTGATCCGCGCCGGCCATGCCACCGGGCGCGGGCCGGCGACCCGGCTGGAAGATGTGGCGATCTACGACCGGCGCGACGGCAATCTCAGCGCGATCCTGACCGCGCGGCGCGCGCGGTTCGAGGGCGGGGCCTGGCAGCTCGAAGAGGCGCGGCGCTTTGATGTCGCGACCGGATCGGTGACGCTGCTCGGCACGGTCAGCGCAGCAGCCGGCGTCAGCCCGGACCGGTTCACGCTGGCGAGCGTCAACCCCGATGGCCTGTCCTTCACCCAGCTGTCGCAGGCGATTGCCGATCTGGAAGCCGCCGGCCGCCCCACCCAGTCGCTGCGCGCATCGCTGTGGCACAAGCTGTCGGGGCCGCTGTCGGCGGTGCTGATGCCGCTGCTGGGCGCGGTCGCGGGCTTCGGGCTGGCGCGGTCGGGGCGGCTGTTCCTGCGCGCGGTGATCGGCATGGCGCTCGGCTTTGCCTATTTCGTCGCCGATAATTTCGCGCTCGCGATGGGCAATCTCGGGGCCTATCCGCCTTTGCTCGCCGCCTGGGCGCCGTTTTTCCTGTTCCTGCTCATCGGCGAAGCGGTGCTGATCAGGACCGAGGAGTGACCGACGCCTCCCGGACCGGTGCGCCACCGGCCGTCACCCGGCAGGACGTGGCGCGCGGGGCCGGGCTGGCGGCGCTGGCGCGGCTGGGCGCGCTGATCGAAGTCGTCGCCCAGCCTGCCTACACCTGGCTGTTCGGGGTCGCGACCTACGGCGTCTACACGGTGCTGTGGGCGGCGGTGAACATTGTCGAGAACATCATCGACCTGTCGATGACGCAGGCGCTGCAACGCGTGGTGCCGGCGGCGGACGAGGAGGATGCCCATGCCGCGGTGCGGTTGGCGCTGATCGTGTCGGTCGGCCCGGCGCTGCTGATCGCGGCGCTGGCGACGCTGGCCGCCGAACCGCTGGCCGCGCTGGTGTCCGCCGCCCCGGCCGACCGCGCGCAGCTGCCGCTCGCCATCGCGCTGTTCGCCTGGGCGCTGCCGCTATGGACCTTTGTCGAGGTCGCGACTTCGGCCGCGCGCGCGCGCCGCGCCTTCGGGCCGGAAATCCGCCTGCGCATCTTCTGGGAACAGGTGGCGCGGCTGGCGCTGGCCGTGCTGCTGTTCGCGCTCGGGCTGGACAGTCTGGGGCTGCTGGTCGCGCATCTGGGTAGCCTCGCGCTCACCGCATTGCTGTCGGCGCGGCTGCTGGCGCGCTATTATGATCCCGCGCGGCTGCTGTCGGCGCGCGGCACGCCGGGCCTTGCCGCCAATCTGCTCGGCAGCGGGATCGCGCTGCTGCCAAGCGCGGTCAGCCGGCGGCTGTTCAACGATCTGCCGGCGATCCTGCTCAACCTCGCCCTGCCCGGCGCGCAGGGGGCGGTGGCGGCCGGGCTGTTCGGCATTGCGCGCAAGATCGCGTCGATCCCGCTGATCGTCCGTCAGGCGTTCCACTATGTGCTGGCCCCGCTTGCGACAGCGCAGGCCGCGCAGGACCGGGCGGGGATCAGCGAGATTTACGGCTTTGCGACCCGGCTCTCGATCGTGCTGGTCGTGCCGCTGGCCGCGCTGCTGATGCTGATCGCCGCCGATATTCTGAGCCTGTTCGCGCCCGAGGCGATGGCGGCGCTACCGCTGGTCATGATCCTGGTGCTCGGCCGCGCGGGCGAGGCGCTGGTCGGCCCGGCGACGCCGATTGTCGAAATGACCGGCCACCGGCTGCTGCCGCTCGTCAACAGCCTTGCCGGCCTCATGCTCTGGGCGGTGATCGGCTGGTGGCTGGTGCCGGCAACGGGGGCCACCGGCATGGCCTGGGCGGTGAGCGCGGGGACAGTGCTGATCGCCTGGGCAGCGACGGTCGAGCTGCGGCTGAGCGACGGGCTGGCGGCGTTCGATGGCGCGGCCGGGCGGGCGCTGGGCGTCGCGGTCGCGGCATCGGGCCTGCTCTGGGCGCTGGGCAGCGCGCTCGCGCCACTGGGTGCAGCACCGCGCGCCATCGGCCTGATGCTGCTGTTCTGGCCGGTCTTGTGGCTGACGCTGCGCCTTGCCCTGCCGGCGGCGGACCGGGCCGGGCTGGGCAAGGGCGCGCGCCGCCTGCGCCTCGCCTGAACATGGTGATGCGGCTTCTCTGTCTTGCCGTGACCGGCCTGGCGCTGCCCGTGCCGCTCGCGGCGCAGGCCATCTCCAGTCCGCCCCCCGAATTGCCCCCCCGGCGCAGCGCCGCCCCCGAATGGCAGATCGGCGACGACTGGAGCCTGAAGCTGCGCGGGCGCATCAATCACGATGTCGCGGCGATCTCCGCACCCGGCGGGCTGCCGGCGGGCACCGTGCCGCAGGGCATCGCGGTTCAGACCCGGCGGCTGCGGCTGGGCATCGAAGGCGACGGGCCGGCGGGCCTGACCTACAAGGGCGAGCTTGAGCTGTCGGGCAACCGGGTGCGCGCGGTCGATGTCGCGCTGACCTTCCGCGCGTCAAAGACCGCGCCGGTCGAGTTCACCATCGGCCATATCGAGCCGCTCAACGGCCATGAACAGATCGCCAGTTCGCGCTACACCAGCACCATCGAGCGCGGGGCCTATAACGAGGCCTTTGCCAATATCCGGCGCAGCGGGGCCTATCTGACGATCATCCCGCCGGCGGCCGATCTGCGCGTCTCGGCCGGTCTGTTCGCCGACACCGTCAATGAAGGCGGCGGCGTCCGGCCGCTGACGCTCGCCACCCGCACGGTCTGGGCCCCGCGCGTGCACGGGGTGCAGCTGCATCTGGGGATGAATGCCGCCTGGCGGCGCTACCGCGACGGCGGCACCGCCTATACGCTCGGCGCGCGGCCCTTTGCCGGCATCATCGACACCAGGCTGCTCGGCACCGGGCGGCTGGCGGCGGTAAGCGACCTGACCCTGGGGGCCGAGTTCATCGCCATTGCCGGTCCGTTCCACCTGATCGCCGAGGGCCAGCGGCTCCGCCTCGACACGGTCGGCAGCGGCGCGCCCGCCGGCCTTGCCCCCGGCGCGCGGCGGCCCGGCTTCGATCCCGGCTTTGGCGGGATGATCGTCGAAATCGGCTGGGCGCTGACCGGGGAGAGCCGCGGCTATCGCGACGGGCTGTGGGCGCGCACCCGGCCGCGCCGCCCGCTCGGGCGCGGCGGCATTGGCGGGCTGGCGATCAATCTGCGCTATGACCTGCTCGACCTGAACGATGCCGCGGGCACGGCGCGGATCGCGGGCGGGCGGCAACAGGGCCATATCGCCGCGCTGGTCTGGCAGCCGACCGACCATCTGCGCTTCACGTTCCAATATGCGCGCGGGCGGATCGATGGCGGCCCGCTCGCCCGGCCCGACCGGCCGGGCTTCGGCTTTGACGTGATGGCGCTCAGAACCGCCTGGGATTTCTGACGCGCCGGCCCGCCGGCACCCGGCAGATCAGGCGCGCGGCAACGGCGTCGCGTAGATGCGGTAGCGCTTGTTGATGCGGCTTTCGATCGCATCGGCAATCGCGTTCATGCCCTGATTGTCCTCGAGCACCCAGCCGATCTCGCCCCGGCTCGCGCCATAATGGGCGATGGCCTCGCGCCGCGAATATTCGATCATCATGAAGGCCAGCTGGCTGGCCAGCCGCGATGCCTGCAACCGCTTGACCACGCCCATCAGCGGCACCCGCATCGTGCGCGCGCGCGGGCGGCGCAGCCACAGCAGCAGCCGCGCCCAGCCGAAGGGCAGCAGCGCACCGCGCAGCGGCTTCAGCACCTCGTTCAGATCGGGCAGGGTGATCATGAACGCCACCGGCTCGCCCTCGACCTCGGCGATGTAGATCAGGTCTTCGAATACCAACGGCTTGAGCTTGCGGCCGACCTCGGCGACTTCGGCATCGGTCAGCGGCACGAACCCCCAATTGTCCGACCAGGCATCGTTCAGAATGCCAAGGATGATCGCCGCCTCAGCCTCGAACCGGCGTTTGTTGACCCGGCGGACATGGATGCGGGCATTTTTCTCGCCCGCTGCGATGATGCGCTGGACAAGCGGCGGAAAGCCGTGGGTGATGTCCAGATCATAGGTCAGCAGATCCTTGACGCCGGTATAGCCGCGCGCCTCGATCCACTGCTGATAGGCCGCATCATGATGCCCCATCATCACGGTGGGCGGATGGTCATGCCCCTCGATCAGCAGCCCCGGTTCTTCCCAGACCGACAGGCTGACCGGGCCGACCATCCGGGTCATGCCCTGTTCGATCAGCCATTGTTCGGCGCGGTCGAGCAGCGCGTTGCCGATCGCCTGATCATCGGCATCGAAATGGCCGAAGAATCCGGTGCCGGGGCCAAAGCCCTGCTCGGCCGGCTGGGTGAGCGCCAGATGGTCGATATGCGCGGCGATGCGCCCGACGATGCGCCCGCCCCTCATCGCCAGGAACAGCTGCGCAGTGCCATGGGTGAACCAGGCATTCTTGCCCGGGGTGAGCATGCCCACCGCCTCGCCGGCCAGCGGCGCGACCCATTGCGGGTCGGCAGCATAGCGGGTGCGGGCATAGGCAACGAAATCGCGCCGCCCCTTGGCGGTCGAAACCGGCAGGATCGAAATCTGGTCGTTCATGGCGCATCCCATAGCCGCGCCCGGCTGCCCAAGTCGAGCAGCGCCCGGACGTCGGGCAATGCAGTGGCATCCGTGTCGGCCATTGGCGGCGGGGGTGGGACCAATAAACAGTTCTGGCGTTGTTACGATGAAACGAAACTCACCAGCGACGAGCCGCATGTTTAAGCGCGCAATTAACATCTCGCCGGGACGAAGATCGAAACGTATATAGAACGCCGTGACAAACGACTTGTTTATTCCCAAGCCTCAAGAACGACATCGAGCGTCCGAGGGGGCTTAGCAAAATAGTCGCGCGTCATACGAAAAGGGGCCGAGTGCCAGCCCGACCCCTTCGTTGAAGCCTGGATCAGAAGCGGCCCCTGAAAAGGGTGAGCTATCCAAAACCGAGCAAGCGCCTGCTGAGATACGCGGGATCGGTAAAGGAAGCAAGAACGTGGGCCGCCAACACGAAGGTCCGTATGGCCTCCAGTTCGATCCCTTCCGGGAAGAAACTGGTGTGTTCGCCGTATGTCACCCGTGGTGGCAAGCGCATTTATGCCAGCTCTTATGGCCTGAAAGCGTTTTGCTTCCTGGTTGATGATGATGACGATCGCACCCAGTAGCTGACCGGCACTCTCCAAACAGCCCGCACCCTCCGGTGCGGGCTGTGGCTTATCAAGAGGCCCACGCGATCAGTATGGCGTGCGGGCTTTTGGGATGGGAAGCGAAAGCGCCGCTTGATCGTGCGCAAAGCCGGGGCCGCCCTTTCGCTGCCATGGTGCGGCCATTATCTGTGCCGATGAGATGACACCTATGACTGCCAGCCTTGCCCTTGATGCCCGCGCCGACCGTGCGGCCGCCCGTGCGCCTGCGCCGGAAGACTCTGCCCGTCGCACGGGCGACGATGCCCGGCTGCTGCGCGCGGCGGCGGAGATTGCGCGCGACCTGCATGTCGCCAGCCCCGCCATCTACTGGACCGATTTGCTCGCCTCGGCCGCGCTCGGCTATGCCGGGCTGGCGGCGGCGATCCTCGCCCCGTCGCTCGGGCTGGCGCTGATCGCGGCGATGGTGTCGGTGCTCGCGCTCTACCGCGCCGAAAGCTTCACCCATGAGCTGACGCACATGAAGCACAGCAGCCTGCCGGGGTTCCGGCTGGGCTGGAACGCGGTGATCGGCGTGCCGCTGATGGTGCCGTCGTTCATGTATGAAGGCGTGCACAATCTGCACCATGCCAAGACGCGTTATGGCACGGTGGAGGATCCCGAATATCTGCCGCTGGCGCGGATGACGCCCTGGGCGACGCTCGGCTTCGTGCTGATTTCGGCCCTTGCCCCGATCGGCCTACTGATCCGCCATGCGCTGCTGACGCCCTTGTCGTGGCTGTCGCCCAAGCTGCGCGCGGTGGTGATCGCGCGCTATTCGGGGCTGGTCATCAACCCCGATTTCCGCCGCCGTGCGCCCGAGGGCGAGGCGGCGCGGCGCTGGCGGCGGCAGGAAATCGTCACCAGCATCTGGGCGATCGGCCTCATCTCGCTGGTCGCAAGCGGGGTGGTGCCGCTGCGCGCCTTCCTGATCTTCCTTGCCATCGCGGCGGCGGTTGCCGTCATCAATCAGGTGCGCACACTGGTCGCGCATCTGTGGGAAAATGACGGGACGCCGATGACGGTGACCGCCCAGTATCTCGACAGCGTCAATGTGCCGCCCCCGGCGCTGCTGCCGGCGCTGTGGGCACCGGTGGGGCTGCGCTATCACGCGCTCCATCATCTGCTGCCCAGTCTGCCTTACCATGCGCTGGGCGAGGCGCATCGCCGGCTGGTAGCGGCGCTCGGACCTGACTCGACCTATCAGCGCGGCAATCATCCGGGGCTGACCGGTCTGGTCGCCCGGCTGGTGCGCAGCGCCGCCGCCTCGCGGCGCTAAAAACACGCCAGAGGCCGGCAGCTCAGTCGGCGATCACCGCCCAGACCGGGGCATGGTCGCTCGCCTTTTCGCGGCCGCGATAGGCGCGGTCGACGCCGGCATCGGCCAGCCGGTCGGCCGCCTGCGGGCTGAGCAGCAGATGATCGATCCGGAAACCGGCGTCGCGCGCCCAGGCCCCGGCCTGATAGTCCCAGAAGGTCCAGAGCGGCCCGACCGGATGGCGGGCGCGCAGCGCGTCGGTCCAGCCCTGATGCACCAGCCGCCGGAGCGCCGCGCGGCTGGCCGGCTGCATCAGCGCATCTTCGGCCATGGCGGCCGGCGAATAGACATCGGCATCGGTCGGGATGACGTTGTAATCGCCCGCCAGCACCACCGGCACCTCTTCGGCCAGCAGCGTCCGGCCATGGTCGATCAGCCGGTCCATCCAGGCGAGCTTGTAATCGAACTTCGGCCCCGGCACCGGATTGCCATTGGGCAGATAGATTGACGCGACGACCAGCCCGTCCACCTCCGCCTCCAGATAGCGGCTATGGCTATCGTCGGGATCGCCGGGCAAGCCGCGCCGCCGCTCGACCGGATCGCGCCCGCGCGCGAGCACGGCGACGCCGTTAAACCCCTTTTGCCCGTGCCACACCGCGCCATAGCCGGCGGCGCGGATCTCCGCCTCGGGAAAGGTCTCGTCGCTCGACTTGAGCTCTTGCAGGCAGGCGATGTCGGGCCGCTGCTCCTCCAGCCATTCGAGCAGCCGGGGCAGCCGGGCCTTGATCCCGTTGACGTTGTAGGTGGCGATCCGCATCGCCCCGGACTAGCCGATCTGCGGCGGCGCGCAACCATCCGCCGGCAGCAGCGCGGCGCGCGCGGCATCGGCCAGCGCGCGCATCGCCAGCCGATATGGCCCGGGACCATGGCTGATCCGCGCGACGCCGAGTCTCGCGAGCCGCGCGGGCGGCGGCACGCCGGGGCGCTGCATCACATTGACCGGCAACGGGCTGGCCGCGCACAGCCGCGCGATCAGCCGTTCATCGGCAAGACCGGGAACGAACAGCCCGCTCGCCCCGGCATCGGCAAAGGCGCGGCCGCGCTCCACCGCCAGATCGAGCAATGCCGCATCATGATCCTCGGCGCGCGCCTCCAGAAACAGGTCGGTGCGCGCATTGATGAAGGCGGGAATCCCCGCGCGTTCGGCGGCGCGGCGCATCGCCTCGATCCGCCGCGCCTGAAGCGGCAGCGGATACAGGCAGGTGCCGCCGATCACCCGGTCTTCCAGATTGCAGCCGACCGCCCCGGCGGCGAGCAGCAGCGCCATGTGATCGGCGAGCCGGGCCGGATCGGCGGCATAGCCGGCCTCGAAATCGATCGTGACCGGCAGGTCGACCGCCGCCGCGATCCGCGCCGCATTGGCGATGGCGAGATCAACGGGCAGCGCCTCGCCATCGGCAAAGCCGTGCGCGGCGGCGACCGACCAGCTGCCGGTGGCAATCGCCGCCGCCCCGGCCTCGGCGACCGCGCGGGCCGACCCGGCATCCCAGACATTGAACAGGGTGAGCGGCGCGCCCGGCACATGCAGCCGTGCGAACGCCTGTGCGCGGGAGATTTGGCGGGTGGCCTCAGCCATGCGCCATCAGCAGCACGACCGGCCTGCCGGTCAATGCACGAAGCGCGCGACGACGTCGCGGTAGCTGCGGCTGACCTTGACCTGCGCGCCCGAGCCAAGGACGAGGAAACATTCGCCATTGGTGTGCGGCTTCACCTGACGCACCAGATCGAGATTGACGATGGTCGAGCGGTGGACGCGCTGGAAGCGGCGCGGGTCGAGCCGCTTTTCCAGATCCTTCATCGTCTCGCGCAGGATCAGCGTGTTGTCGGCGGTATAGATGCACATATAATCGCCGGCGGCATCGATGCGCTCGATCGTGTCGACATCGACGCGGAAAATCTGGCCGCGATCCTTGATGTTGATCATCTTTTCAAACCGGCTGGCGGCGGGCGCGTCGCCGCCCTCGCCCATCTCCGCGGCCGCTTCCGGCGCGACTTCGGCCAGCACCTCGCGCAGCCGGTCGACCTCCTCCGCGCCGCGTTTTTCCGACAGGCGCTGGCGCACCCGGTCGAGCGTGGTCGCCAGCCGGTCTTCCTCGACCGGCTTCATCAGATAATCGACCGCCTGCGCCTCGAACGCGCGGATCGCGTGATCGGAATAGGCGGTGACGAACACGACCAGCGGCGGTTCGACCTCCATCAGCCCCTGCACGACCGAAAAGCCGTCGAATCCCGGCATCTGGATGTCGAGAAACACCAGATCGGGCTTGTTGGTCTTGATCGAGCGGATCGCCTCGCGGCCGTTGGAGCAGGTGTCGACAATCTCGACATCCTCATGCGCCTGGAGCCTTAGTTGCAGGCCCTGAATGGCCAGCGGCTCATCATCGACGAGGATGGTTCTGATGGTCATGCGGCTTCCCTTGGTTGGTCCTCGGTCTGAAACGGAATCTCGATCAACACCTCGAATCCGCCTTCCGCCCCCGCTCTCGCGTCGAAATCATGGTCCTGGCCATAGGCCTGCGCCAGCCTGTCGCGAATATTCGCCAGACCGACGCCGGTCGACATGGTGCAGGCCGGCCGCGCCGCCCCCGGCCCCGGCCCGGTATCGGCGACCAGGATGCGCACCCGGTCGACGACCAGCCGGGCGCTGACCGTGATGTCGGCACCTTCCTCCTGCGGTGTCACCGCATATTTAATCGCATTCTCGACCAAAGGTTGCAGCAGCAGCGACGGCAGCCGCGCGCGCAGCACCACGGGGTCGATCTCAAACGCCGTGCGCAGCCGGCTTTCGAAGCGCATCTTCTCGATATCGAGATAGAGTTTGAGCGTCTCGACCTCCTGCTCGACCGTCACCTGGCCCAGCGGCTCGTTGACCAGTGTGTAGCGCAGGAACGAGGACAGGCGCGACAGCATCGCATTGGCCCGGTCGGTCTGCTTCAGCAGCACGAGCGTCGAGATCGAGTTCAGCGTGTTGAACAGGAAATGCGGGTTGAGCTGATAGCGCAGCATCGCCAGCTGCGCCGAGGACGCCTGGCTTTCCAGCGCTTTCAGCCGGTCGGCCTGTTCCTCGACCACGAGGAAGTAATTGATCGCGAAATACAGCGCCGACCAGGCGGCGATGACCACGAAATCGAGGAACATGGTGCCGAGGAACAGGCGGATCTGGAACGCCTCGCCCGGCCGCTGGATGGTGTTGAAGATCCAGGCATCGATCAGCGAATAAAACGCCGCCGCCACCGTCATGCCGACGATCGAGCCGGTCCAGGTGACGACCGGCGCACGGTCCATCAGCCCGCGATAGAGCGCGCCCAGCATCAGCGTCAGCGAATAGCCGGTGGCGGTCGACACCGCGACCGGCACCAGAAACGCAAGCGTCAGCCCGTTGGCAAAGCCCGACAGCGTGCGCAGCAGGAAATAGCCGGCCCAGCCGGCGGTCTGGAGGTTCCAGAACGCCCGGTTCTTGTCCTCGAAAAACGGTGTGGCGGTCAGCCCCAGTGTCGGCATCGCCCATTGGTCTAGCCGAAATCCGGCGGCGGTTGAACCGGTAAGTCGCCCCCTTCCCCGATCGGGTGCGCGGGTTTAGCCTCACCCCCTGCACACAGCCGGCCCATGGGACCGGACGGGCAAGGAGAGAGACATGGCCACCGACACCCACATCGCCGCCAGCGATCAGCACCGCGCCGGCTTTACCGCCATGACCGAGGGGACGGCGGAGGACTGGCAGATCATTTCCAGCCATTTCATGGCCTTTGCCGGCAAGGTCGCCGACCGGGTGCTCGACCATCTGCGGCTGCTCGACGGCGATTATGGCGGCTTTCCGATCGACCGGCTCCAGCATTCGCTGCAGACCGCGACCCGCGCCCACCGCGACGGGCGCGACGAGGAATATGTGGTGATGGCGCTGCTCCACGATGTCGGCGACACGCTGGGGTCGTTCAACCATCCCGATGTCGCCGCCGCGATCCTGAAGCCGTTCGTGTCGGAGCGGAATCACTGGATCACCGCCAATCACGGCGTGTTCCAGGGCTATTATTATTTCCACCATCTGGGGCTGGACCGCGACCAGCGCGAACAGTTTCGCGGCCATCCGCATTTCGAGGCCTGTGCGGAGTTCTGCGAGAAATATGATCAGGCGGCGTTCGACCCGGCCTATGACACCGCGCCGCTGTCCTTTTTCGAACCGATGGTCCGCCGTGTGATGGCGCGGCCTAGAAGGGCCAATCCGATTGTATCGGATCGGCCCTTCTAGCTCTTTGATTTGCCGCATTTTCCGAGTCGCCGGGTGACTCAACCCGGCTTGAAAATGCTCTAAGCGCAGCGCGCTGATCAAGGACTGAACCGCCCATTGCCCGCCACGACCGGCGAATAAAAAAGCCGCCGCCCGGAGGGTCCGGGCGGCGGCCTTTTTCTTGGCGGTCAGGCGCGGATCAGAAGGTGAAACGCGCGCCGACGCGGATCGCGTAGAGCGACTGGCGGCTGAACACCACCGGGTTCTGGGCGCGGTAGTTCGAATAACGATACTGCGCGCAGGCCTGGGTGCTGGTGGTCGTCGCGGCAGTGCCCGGGGCGGTGCCGGTCGCGACCGGTGCCTGGAGGCACTGCACCTGCAGCAGGGCGATCGTCTGCGGGAACGCAAACTCCTGCACCTGGCCCCAGTTGCGGTTGATCAGGTTGCCCAGATTTTCGATGTCGGCGAACACGGTGAAGCGCGCATCGCCGAAGAACGCCGGGATTTCCTGTTCGACGTGCAGGTCGATCTTGGTGAACGACCGCGAGCGGAAGGCGTTGCGCGGCGCGATCCGGCCCCGGAAGCGGTTGAGCTTCGAGGAGTCGATGAACGCGTTGAACGCCGCCTGCGTTGCCGCGCTGTCATAGCTGACCAGCGGATCGTTCACGGTCGGCACATAGAGCAGGTAACGGCTATTGCCGCCGATCGTGCCGAACACGCTCGAGCGCGCACCCTGATTCTGGAAGGTGTAGCTGAACGGACGGCCGGTGCGCGTTTCGGCGAACAGGTTGATTCGGGTCTTGTAGTCGCCGAAGAACGCCCGGTCGAAGTTGAAGCCGTACTTGAAGAAGTGGCGGACTTCATCGTTCGCCGTGCCATAGGCGACCCGGTTCGGATCGACATAGGCACCGTTCGAATAGTTGGAGAGCGCGACCGACGACGTCGCCGGGGCCTGATCCTTCACATCCTGATAGGTGTAGCTGCCGAAGATGTTGAGGCCGAACTTGAACGTCTTGTCGAACCGCACGACGCCGACATAGCTGCGACCGCGCGAGGTGTTGGTCAGCAGGATGTCGAAGTTGGTGTCGGCAAAGCTGGTCAGCGCGCTGTAGCGCGGACGGCCGTCAGGCGTGGTCAGGCCGTTCGGGATCGAACGAATGTCCTGGAACAGCACCTGATTGCGGACCTTGGAGAAGAACAGGTCCGCCCCGAAGTTCCAGCCATCGCCGAGCGGGCCGAGATCGGCCTGGTAATCGGCCGACATCGTTGCACGCCACTGCGACGGCACATCGAAATCGGGATCGAGCGCATTGGTCGGCGCCAGCGCGCCGGCCGAACGGCCCGACAGATAGCCGTTGATCGCCCCCGGAATGGCCGCGCCGTTCACATTGACCAGACCCGCGGTGCCGACCGCCGTTGCCGCTGCGCCGGTCAGGCCCGGCACGTTGAACGTGCCGTTGTTGTTCACGCGGATGTCGATCGCGTTCGACAGGAAACCGGTGTTCGAGAAGCTGTTCGACACATAGACGTCGGGCGCACCGCCGCCGAAGATGCCGACGCCACCACGCAGGCTGAACCGGTCGGCCGGCTTCCAGTCAAAGCCGAAGCGCGGCTGGAACAGGCTGCGGCCGCCCAGGAACGCCTGGTTGGTGAAGCCGTAACGCGCCAGGAAGTCCTGGTTGAGCGCCGGGCGCGACGAGCCGCCATACAGGTCGAACCGGGCGCCGAGCGAGACATTGAGCGTGTCGGTGACGCGCCAGTTGTCCTGCAGGCCGAAGGTCAGCGACTGATATTTGAACCGCGCCGCCGCGTCGTCCGGGTTCAGCGACGGAACCGCGTTCTGGTAGCGCAGGCGCTGGGCGTTGCCCGCCTGGAAATCGGCCAGCGAGTCGAAATAATAGTCGCCGAGCGTGCGCTGCAGGAACAGGTTGAAGATCTTGGCGTCCTGATATTCGGCGAACAGGCGCAGATCATGATCGCCCGCCTGCAGACGCGCCTGGAACAGGCCGCCCCAGCTCTGCGAGGTCAGGCTGTTCGACTGGCGCGAAATGTCCGGGCCGAAAGCGACGGTCGGCACGCCGGCCGCGCAGGTGATCGACGCGCCGGCATCAGGATTGATGACACCGCCGGCGAGCACACGGTCCGAGGTCGGCGCGGTGCAGACCTGGAACTGCGCGAAGTTGCGGCCCAGCAGCGGATCCTGACCGCGGACATAGTCCTTGTAGAAGGCGCGGAACTCGGTCGAGAAGTTATCCGACCAGTCGGAGTTCAGGTTGAAAACCGCGGTGTGCAGTTCCTGCGACTGGGTATAGGCGTTCGATTCGAGGCCCAGGCTCGGCGCGTTGGTCGTCTGGCTCAGATTCTGCGCAAAGACGATCGAGTCCTTGGTGTAGGCATAGGTGATCGCCGCGCGCTGCGTGTCCGACAGGTTGGCGTCGATCTTGGCGACAAGGCGGTCATCGCGGTCGCGCTGGTTGTTCACCACGCCGCCGGTCGTGTAATTGTAGCGCGAGCGGGCGATTGACGACACCTGATCGACGATTGCCTGGGTCAGGTTCGGGATCGGGTTGCCGGCATTATTGTCCAGCGGGCCTTCGGCGATCGGCGAATTGTCGCGGATGCTCTCGCCCGCGACCATGAAGAACAGCTTGTCCTTGATGATCGGGCCGGACAGCTGCGCACCATAATTGGTGTTACGGAAGTTCGGCAGGTTGACGCGCAGGTCGCGGGTGCGGTTCCCCTGCAGCTCGTCGGCGGTGTAGGCGTAGAAGCCGGTGCCGTGGAACTCGTTGGTGCCCGACTTGAGCACGACGTTGACGACGCCGCCCTGGAAATTGCCTTCGCGGACGTCGAACGGCGCAACGCGGGTCTGGTACTGGCCGATGGCATCGAGCGGAATCGGCGAACGGCGGGTGGGCAGGCCGTCCGGGTTCAGACCGAAGTTGTCGGTGACCGGCACACCGTCGACGGTGAAGCGGTTGAAGCGCGGGTTCTGGCCGGCGAACGACACGGCGCGGCCACCGCCCGGCGAGTCGGACAGGCGCGCGAACGGATCGCGGCGCGACAGGTCGCGCACGTCGCGGTTGATCGTCGCGATGGTCGAAATCTGCTGCGCGGTCAGCAGCGTGGCCGGACCCTGCGAGATGTTGCCCGCCTTCACGACGGCCGCGGCGGTGACGACGATGTCCTGCGAGAAATCGGCCAGTTCGATCGGCAGATCATAAGGCGTGCCGAGGACGGTGTTGATGTCGGTGATCTGCGCCTGATTGTCATTCACCGAGACGGTGAACGGGCCGCCGGCGCGCAGGCCGGACAGGTTGAACGAACCATTGGCGTCGGTCGTGGCCGTCGAGCGCGTGCCCGAGGGAATATGGACGGCGGTCACGGTCGCGCCGGCGACGGGAACGCCGCCATTGGTCACGGTGCCGCGAATCACCGAGGTGATTTCCTGCGCCTGGACGGCCGCAGGTGCGATGAGCGCAGCAACGGCCGCGCCGATAAAAAGACGATTCCTCATTGCTTTCCCCTGTTCTGGGCCTTCACGCCTTGTTAACCCGGCGCACGGTCGCAGGCCCATTGGGCCGGGTATATTGCGAATCCATGACAAGGGCGCGATTCGATTTGCGCCCGCAAAATGAAGTGATTGTGCGTTGCAGAAATGACACGGCCCGCGCCTCGCCGTGCCGGGCGGGGCGCGCTATGCTGCACGGCATCGCTGCAGCGGCGGGATACGCCGCGCGACCACATCGCCACCGCGCCCCGAGAAACGCCGCCCGCCATGCCCCGGATGTCAGGAACGCCCTCCTCCCCGCCCAGCGCACCGCCGCACGATGGTGTCGAAGCCGCGCTGAAGGCCGAGGCGCAGGCGCTTGGCTTTGCCGCCTGCGGCATCGCGCCGGCAGGCGCAGCGCCCCGTGCCGGCGAAAGGCTGCGCCGCTGGCTGGCCGAGGGCGCGCATGGCGACATGATCTGGATGGAAAGCCGCGCCGATCAGCGCGCCTCTCCGGCCGGGCTGTGGCCCGAGGTGCGCTCGGTGATCGCGCTCGGGCTCAGCTATGCGCCCGCGCTCGATCCGCTGGCGCTCGGCGATGAAGCGGCGGTCGGGCGCATCTCGGTCTATGCGCAGGGCGGCGACTATCATGATGTCGTCAAACGCAAGCTGAAGGAGCTGGCGCGCTGGCTGGTCGGGCGCGCGGGCGGCGATGTGAAGGTGTTCGTTGATACCGCGCCGGTGATGGAAAAGCCGCTGGCCGAAGCCGCCGGGCTGGGCTGGCAGGGCAAACACACCAATCTGGTCAGCCGCAGCGACGGCAGCTGGCTGTTCCTCGGCATGATCTTCACGACGCTCGATCTGGCCGCCGACGCGCCCGGCCGTGACCGCTGCGGCAGCTGTGACGCCTGCCAGCGCGCCTGCCCGACCAATGCCTTTCCCTCCCCCTACCGGCTCGATGCGCGGCGCTGCGTTTCATATCTGACGATCGAGCATAAGGGGCCGATCCCGGCGGCGCTGCGCGCAGGGATCGGCAACCGCATCTATGGCTGCGACGATTGCCTGGCCGTCTGCCCGTGGAACAAATTCGCCCGCGCGGCGGCGGCGAACCTGGCGTTTCACCCGCGCGCCGAACTGATCGCCCCCGCGCTCGCCGATCTGCTCGCGCTCGACGATGCCGGCTTCCGTCAGGTGTTCGCCGGCTCGCCGATCAAGCGCATCGGCCGCGACCGGATGATGCGCAATTGCCTGATCGCGGCGGGCAATGGCGGCGATCCGGTATTGGGCGATGCGGTCGCCGCGCTGGTCGATGATCCTGCGCCGCTGGTGCGCGGCGCGGCGATCTGGGCGCTGACGCGGATCGATCCGGCCCGGCTGACGCGGCTGGCAGAGACGCGGGAGGCGACGGAAACCGATCCCGATGTCCGCGCCGAATGGGCGGCGGCGCTGACGCCCGAGCCGGCCGGCGTGACGCGCTAAAGCATTTTCGAGCCGGGCAGTTCCGCCCGGCGACTCGGAAAATGCGACAAAGCAAAAGCTCAGAGCATTTTCGAGCCGGGCGGTTCCGCCCGGCGGCGCGGAAAATGCGACAAATCGGAGGGTTAAAGCAGCCCGAGCGCGGTCAGCTCGCGCGCCAGCGTCGGCGCGTCGCGGAACAGATGGCCGCGCAGCCCGACCGATTCGGCCCCGGCGATATTCTCCGCCCGGTCATCGATGAAGATCGCCGCATCGGCAGCGATGCCGAACCGGTCGAGCGCCAGCCGGTAGATCGCCGGATCGGGCTTCACCAGCTTTTCGGTGCCGGACACGACAATGTCGCGAAACCGGTCGAACACAGCCGGGTGCGCGGCGCGGAAGGGCGGCCAGAATTCGTCGGAGAAATTGGTGATCGCAAACAGCGGCACACCGCGCGCATCGAGCGCGGCGAGCAGATCGGCCATGCCGGGAATCATCGGCCCGACACTGTCGTTGAAGCGCGGACCCCAGAGCGCGATCAGATCGGCATGCTCGGGAAAGCGCGCGCTCAGCTCCGCCCGCGTCTCGGCGAACGGGCGGCCGGCATCGTGCTGGAAATGCCAGTCATGGGTGACGACATCGCGCAGAAACGCGGCAAGCGCCTGATCATCGCTGATCAGGCGCTCGTAAAGAAACCGCGGGTCCCATGAAAACAGGACATTGCCGACGTCGAAGACGACGGCAGACACCGCCATAGCGGATCAGCCCTGGCGGGCCTTGAACCGGCGATTGGTCTTGTTGATCACATAGGTGCGGCCGCGACGACGGATCACGCGGTTGTCGCGATGACGGTCCTTGAGGGACTTCAGGGAGTTACGGATTTTCATGGCGCGAATCTTGCTCGAATCTTGTGAAATGGCTGAAAAATGGACGCGCCCGCCTAGTCGAGCCACTGGCAGGCGTCAAGGCTGGCCGGCGCTTTCAACGCTCCTGTTAAGCGGCTAGCATCGCCCGGCGGCCGGCGATCATGCCGGCCCGGAGCCGCCCCCAGAGCCGCCGAGGTCCGCTTATGCCCGATTGCCCGACGATCCCCGCCCCCGGCCGCCCCGGCCGCGCTTGGGCAATGGCCGCAGCGCTGATCGCCACCGCGCCGACGCTCGCTGGCTGCGCGACGGCGGTGCCGCCGGTCAACGTCACCCGCTTCCATCTCGACCGCGCGATCGAGCGCGGCACCATCTTTGTCGAACCCGCGCCCGGCACCGACGGCACCGGCCTTGAATATGGTGCCTATGCCGCCGCGGTCACCGACGAACTGCGCCAGATCGGCTATGTGCCGGCCGAAAGCGTGGCCGGCGCGCTCTATGTCGCGGTCGTCAGCCTTGAACGCGGCACGCGCGCAGCCCCGCCCAAGCCCTCGCCGGTCACGGTCGGGCTGGGCGGGGGCACGGGCGGCATGGGCGGCGGCTTTGGCGGCGGGCTGACGATCGCGCTGGGCGGCGGCAAGCGCGGCGCGATCACCGCCACCCAGCTGGCGGTCCAGCTCAAGCGCCGCGCCGACGGCACGGTGATGTGGGAAGGCCGGGCGCGGATGGAAGCGCGCGAACAGGCCCCCGCCGCCCAGCCCGGCCTGGGCGCGGCGCGGCTGGCAGGGGCGCTGTTCGGGGGCTTTCCGGGCGAATCGGGGAAGACTATCACCGTCCCATGAGCTTCAGCATTTCCAGCCGCTTCGACAGCGGCAACATCCGCGTCCTCGCCATTCAGGGCAATGAGGCCGATCTCGAAATCGAAACCGACCATGCGTCGGATTTCTACCAATGGTTCCATTTCCGCATCGGCAATGCGGCGGGGCGGACGCTGACCCTGCGTATCCTGAACGCGGCCGGGGCGGCCTATCCGCTCGGCTGGCCGGGCTATCGCGCGCGGGTGTCGGAGGATCGCGAAAGCTGGCGGCTGGCCGACACCGATTATCAGGACGGGGTGCTCACCATCCGCGTCCGCCCGGCGGGCAATGCGCTGTGGGTCGCCTATTTCGCCCCCTATTCGCTGGAGCGGCATTATGATTTGGTCGCGCGCATGGCCGCGCGCCCCGGCGTCACCCAGCGCGAGCTGTGCCAGACGCTCGACGGCCGGCCGCTCGACATGCTGACGCTGGGCGAGGGGCCGAAGCAGGTCTGGCTCTATGCGCGCCAGCATCCGGGCGAGACGATGGCCGAATGGTGGGCCGAAGGCGCGCTGGAAAAGCTGACCGATCCCGCTGACGCGACCGCGCGTCGCCTGCGCGCGCAGGCGACATTCCACATCGTGCCGAACATGAACCCCGATGGCAGCTTTCGCGGCCATCTGCGCACCAACGCGGCGGGCATCAACCTCAACCGCGAATGGCACGCGCCGAGCGCCGAGCGCAGCCCCGAAGTGCTCGCCGTGCGCGCGGCGATGGACGCAAGCGGCGTTGATGTCGCCATCGACGTGCATGGCGACGAGGCGATCCCGGCCAATTTCATCGCCGGGTTCGAGGGCATCCCGTCCTGGACCGAGGCGCAGGGCGCGCGTTACCATCGGTTCCGCACGCTGCTCGCCGCGCGCAGCCCCGATTTCCAGACCGAAAAGGGCTATGACACCGCCCCGCCGGGCAAGGCCAATCTGGCCATGTCGACCAATCAGGTCGCCGAACGGCATGGCGCGCTGGCGATGACGCTGGAAATGCCGTTCAAGGACCATGCCGACAATGCCGACACCGCATGCGGCTGGTCGCCGGACCGGGCCAAAAAGCTGGCCGCCGACTGTCTGGAGGTGCTGGCCGAGATGATCGACGAGGTCTGACCGGCTTTGGTGTGTTTGCACCGCCCGCGCCGCTCGGATAGGGGCGGCGCGACCCGACCCACGACACAGGATCCCGACCCGTCATGTCGAGTGCCGATCTGAAAACCCTTGTCCTTATCCGCCACGGCCAGTCGGCCTGGAATCTGGAAAACCGCTTCACCGGCTGGTGGGATGTCGACCTGACCGAACGCGGCGTGGCGGAAGCGCGCGCCGCCGGCGAGCTGATGGCGGCCAAGGGGCTGGATTTCGACTGCTGCTTCACCAGCCTGCAAACCCGCGCGATCAAGACGCTCAACCTCGCGCTCGAGGCGATGGGGCGGCTGTGGCTGCCGGTCGAAAAGGACTGGCGGCTGAACGAGCGTCATTATGGCGGGCTGACCGGGCTGGACAAGGCCGAGACGGCGGCGCGCCACGGCGACGAACAGGTCAAGATCTGGCGGCGCAGCTTCGACACCCCGCCGCCGCCGCTGGAGCCGGGCAGCGCCTTCGATCTGGCGGCCGACCGCCGCTATGCCGGCATCGCCATTCCGGCGACCGAAAGCCTGAAGGACACCATCGCCCGCGTGCTGCCCTATTGGCAGGCGCGCATCGTGCCCGAACTGGCGGCCGGACGCCGGGTGCTGATTTCGGCGCATGGCAATTCGCTGCGCGCGCTGGTCAAGCATCTGTCGGGCATTTCGGATGCCGACATCACCGGCCTCGAAATCCCGACCGGCCAGCCCATCGTCTACCGGCTGGACAATGATCTGCGCCCAGTCGAGCGCTATTATCTGAGCGAGCGCTGACGCCCGCCCCCGCCCCCCGGCGGCGATTGCCATGGCCGGGGGGCGTGGATAGAAGCCGGTCTCCGGGTGAAAGGGGCAGAAATGGCGGACACAGCGCCGGTGATCGGCATCATCATGGGCAGCCAGTCCGACTGGGAGACGATGCGCCATGCCGCCGACACGCTGACCGCGCTCGGCATCGCGCATGAATGCCGGATCGTGTCGGCGCATCGCACGCCCGAGCGGCTATATGACTATGCCCGCGCCGCATCGGGCCGGGGGCTGCGGGCGATCATCGCCGGGGCCGGCGGGGCAGCGCATCTGCCGGGCATGGCGGCATCGATGACGGCGGTGCCGGTGCTGGGCGTGCCGGTCGAATCCAAGGCGCTTTCGGGTCTCGACAGCCTGTTGTCGATCGTCCAGATGCCCGGCGGCATCCCGGTCGGCACCTTTGCGATTGGGAAGCCGGGCGCAATCAACGCCGCTCTGTTCGCCGCCGCGATCCTTGCCGGCACCGATCCGGCCATTGCCGCGCGGCTCGACCAGTGGCGCCGCGACCAGACCGACGCGGTCGCGGCCGAACCGGCATGATCCTCGCGCCCGGCGGCACGATCGGCATATTGGGCGGCGGCCAGCTGGGCCGGATGCTGGCGATTGCGGCGGCCGAGCTTGGCTATCGCACCCATATCTACGCCCCCGAGGCGAGCGGCCCGGCAACCGAGGTCGCCGCCGGCTGGACGCAGGCCGGCTATGACGATGCCGATGCGCTCGCCCGCTTTGCCGGCGAGGTGGGCGTCGTCACCTATGAGTTTGAAAATGTGCCGCCCGCCGCGCTCGACCGGCTCGCGCCGCTGGTGCCGATCCGCCCCGGGCGGCGCGCGCTTGAGGTGGCGCGGACGCGCCATGCCGAAAAGGCGCTGGTGGCGGGGCTTGGCGGGCGCACCGCACCGTTCCGCATCGTCGAGGATCTGGACGGGCTGCACGCCGCCTTTGCCGCCATCGGCGCGCCCGCGATCCTCAAGACCACATCGCTCGGCTATGACGGCAAGGGGCAGGTCCGGCTCGGCCCCGGTGCCGATCTGGCTGCGGCGTGGGACGCGATCGGCCGGGTGCCGGCAGTGCTCGAAGGCTTTGTCGATTTCTTTGCCGAATATTCGGTGATCCTGTGCCGCGGCGCGGACGGCACGGTCGCGGTGTGGGACACGCCGCACAACATCCACCGCGACGGCATTCTCGACGTGTCACGCGTCCCCGCGCCGCCGGAAGTGCTGGCGCAGGCGGAGGCGGCGGTGGCCCTCGCCCGCCAGGTGGCAGCCGAACTCGATTATGTTGGCGTGCTGACGCTGGAGTTTTTCGCGACCGCCGCAGGGCCGGTGTTCAACGAAATGGCCCCGCGCGTCCACAATAGCGGCCATTGGACGATCGAGGGCGCGGTCACCTCGCAGTTCGAAAACCATGTCCGCGCGGTGTGCGGCCTGCCGCTCGGCGCGACGGGGCTGACCGGGCAAGGCGCCCGGATGCTGAACCTGATCGGCGCGGACGCCGAGGGCTGGGCCGAAATCCTCGCCGATCCGGCAGCCAAGCTGCATCTTTATGGCAAGACCGTGCGGCCGGGCCGCAAAATGGGCCATGTGACACGCATCACGCGCTGAGCGGGGTTTTTGCGGTGCGGGTTACGCCGCACGGGCGTGGGTTTCTATTTGCTTGGTCGCGGCACCGGGTTGTTTGTTGCGCGCCTCACGGCGCGGGGGCGGGCCGGAGCCGCGACCAATCAAAGACACACGCCCATTCGGCGCAAGCACCACCAAAAAAACACCCCCTTTCCCCGCGCGGCGGGGAAAGGGGGAACATCCGATCAGCCGCGGCGGGTGCCGGTCATCGGGAAGCTGCCGAACGCGCCGGCGCTGACCTGCGCATTCAGCGTGTCGCCATCGACAGTGCCGGTGCAGGTGAGCGTCATCGGCATCGGCACCTTCATGTCCATCTTCCAGGTCAGGGTGTTGCCGTCGATCTTGCCGTCGGCGACCTCGAGGGTGCCGGTCGGGCCGGCATTGCTGCCGGTGAAGGTGTCACCATCGGTCTTGATCGTGAACACCGACTTCTGCTCACCCAGCGGCGACTTGGTGATGCAATCCCATTCGCCATCGATCTGCGACATTCTCTCTCTCCTTGAATCAGCTTATTGCGCGCCGGGCGCGGACCTGACCTCCACGGGCAGGCCGAGGCTGTCAAGCTGCGGCTTGACCCGCGCCGCCTCGCCGACGACGACCCAGACGAACTTGGACGGATCGAGCACGCCGCGGATCGCCTGATCCATCGCCGGGCCGGTCAGCGCGCGATATTTGGCGGCGACGGTTTCGTAATAATTGTCCGGCCGGCCGAACAGCACATTGGTCTGCATCGCGCCGAGCACGTCGCCGCCGGTCTCGAAGCTGCCGGGCAGTTCGCGGACAAAGCCGTTGATCGTGCGCTGCGTTTCCTCGGCCGTGACGCCCTTGCTGGTCAGAAACTCCTCGAAATCCTGGCGCAGCGCGGCAATCGCCGCCCCGGTCTTGTCGGCCTGAACCGGGGCCGAGATCAGATAGGGGACGTTGTTGAGCAGCCGGTTGAAGCCGCCGCGCACGCCATAGGACCAGCCCTTGGTCTCGCGCAGGTCCATGTTGATGCGCGACAGGAAATTGCCGCCCAGCACATCATTGGCCGACAGCACCGGCAGCAGCTCGTCAGACCCTTTGAGCGAGGTCAGCTGCCCGGCATAGATCAGCGACTGGGGCGAGCCCGGCCGGTCGACCAGGATGATGCGCGGCTGCGGCACCGGGACGGCGGCGGTGAAATCCTTCACCCCGGCCGCGCCTTCGCCGCGCCAGCTGCCGAACCCGGCCTCGAGCGCATCGCGCACTTCGGCGAGCGGCCGGTCGGACACGACGAAGATCCGCGCCTTGTCGGGGCGCAGCCAGGCGCGCTGGAACGCGATCAGATCGTCGCGGGTCAGCGCGGCGACGCGGGCGGGATCGCCGCTGCCGCTGGTCGGCTTGCCATAGGGATGGCCGGTGCCGAACAGCACCGGGGCCAGCGTGCGCTGGGCAAGGCCGCCGGGGCTTTTCAGCTCCTGCGCGATCCGCGCCAGCTGTTCGCCCTTCAGCCGCGCGACCTCGTCGGCGGCAAAGGCCGGGTTGCGGACGATATCGGCCAGCAGGTCGATCGACGGCCGCAGATTGGCCGACAGCGCGAACAGGCCGATATTGGTGCGATCAAGCGAAGCCGAGCTGGTGATGTTCGCGCCCAGCCGCTCCTTGGCCTCGGCGATCTGGATCGACGACCGGCTGGTCGTGCCTTCATCGAGCATGGCGAGCGTCAGCGCCTGCAGCCCCAGCCGGTCGGCAGGATCGGCGGCGACACCGGCGTCAAAGCTGATCGTCAGCTGGGTGACGGGAACGGCGCTGCGCGCGGCATAGACGATCTCGATCCCGTTCGACAGCGTGGCGCGCGTCACATCGGGGAAATCGAGATCGGCGATCTGGCCAACGGCAGGCGGGGTCGAACGGTCGACCGCCGCCAGCGGCAGCCGCGACGGCGCGGCCTGGGGCCGTTCGCTCTCGGCCGGGGCACGGTAATAAGCGGGCGCAAAGGTCGCGCCGCTCACGCCCTTGGCCTCCTCATAGGCCTCGCGCTTGCCGGGGACGACCGACAGTGCATAGACCGGCCGGGTCAGCCATTTGCCCATCACGCTCTTCACCCGCGCCGGCGTCACCGCCGCATAGGCATTGAGCTGTTTCTTGTAGAAGGCCGGATCGCCGGCATAGAGCGCGCCTTCGGCCAGGGTCACCGCCTTGCCGCCGAACCCGCCGACCGATTCAAGCGCCGCGATCCGCCCCGACGCCTCGCGCGTCACCGCGCGCTGGACCTCGTCGGCGGTCGGGCCGCTGCGGATGAAATCGGCGATCAGCTGGTCGAGCTTGCGGCCGACCGCCTCGGCATCGACGCCCGGCTTCACATCGACCTGCACCTCGAAAAAGCCGAGCTGGGCGAATTGCTGATATTCGGCGCTCACCCGCACCGCATCGCGGTCGCGGCGGACCAGCGCATTGTCGAGCCGCGAACTGCCCAGCCCGCCCAGCACCACGGCGGCGACGTCAAGCGCCGGCGCGTCCTTGTCGGTCAGCCCCGGCACCGCCCATTGGCGGTAAAGCCGCGTCGTCGCGACATCGTCCTTCATCACCTCGTCAAGCCGGCTCTTGAGCGTCGGCACCGGGGCGGAGACGGCCTTTTGCTGCGGCCCGCGCGGGATGTCGCCGAAATATTTCTCGACCAGCGGCCGGGCGGTCGCCGCATCAATGTCCCCGGCCAGCACCAGCACGGCGTTGTTCGGGCCGTAATGGGTGCGGAACCAGGTCTTCACATCCTCAAGGCTCGCCGCATCCAGATCGGCCATCGAGCCGATGGTCGAATGGCCATAGGGATGATCAGCCGGGATCAGCGCCTTCAGCTGCGCATATTCGACCAGGCCGTAAGGCTGGTTGTCGCCCTGACGCTTTTCGTTCTGGACGACGCCGCGCTGGTTATCGAGCTTTTCCTGCGTCACCGCGCCGAGCAGATGGCCCATGCGGTCGCTTTCGAGGAACAGCACCCGCTCCAGCGCGGGGCCGGGCACGGTCTCGAAATAATTGGTGCGGTCAAACCAGGTGGTGCCGTTGAAATCGGTCGCGCCGATCTGCTGCAGCGGCTCGAAAAAATCGCCGGGCGCGTTTTCCGAGCCGTTGAACATCAGATGTTCGAACAGATGGGCAAAGCCGGTCTTGCCCTTGGGTTCATGCTTCGACCCAACATCATACCAGACCGAAACCGCGACGATCGGGGCCTTGCGGTCGGTGGACACGATCACCCGCAGCCCGTTGGCCAGAGTGAAGCTTTCATGCGGGATCGACACCGTGTCGACCAGCGCGGCGACGGGGGCCGCCTGCTGGGCGTAAAGCGCGGCCGGCTGCGCCGCCGAGGCGAGCAGAGCGGCGGCGAGCAGCATGAGGCGGGTCGAGGAACGCGTGGTCTGGGCCATGAAGACTCCCTGGATGCGGACGGGCACCGGGTCAGCCCGGCGCCGGACGAAAACGAAACGGGGCGGCACAGGCCCGCGCATCGCGCGCGGACAGCGGCCGTCATCGGTTCGATCCTAGCCGGGCCGCGCCGGAGGGCAAGGGGCGCAGCGGGTGGGCGGAACGCGCCCCGGCCCGGCGGCTTCGATCAACGGCCGACCGGCATCGACCAACTGCACCCGGCCCGGCGGCGGCGGCCGCCACAATGCTGGCGGGTGCGGCGGGGCTTGGGCTAGGCTTTGCGCGACAACAGCAGATTTCAGGGACAGGACATGCCGATCACACGCCTCGCTCTTGCCATGACCAGCGCCGCCGCGCTGGTCGCCGCCCTCGCCCCGGCCGCGGCCGCCGAACCCGAGTTCACCGCCCAGCGGTTCCGCAGCCATGTCGATTTCCTGGCGAGCGACCTGCTCGAAGGGCGCGACACCGGCTCGCGCGGCTATGACATTGCCGCGTCCTATGTCGCCAACCAGTTTGCCGGGCTGGGCCTGGTGCCCGCGGGCGGCGGCACCGCCACGCCGGGCTGGTATCAGAGCGTGCCGTTCGTCACCGCGACCCGCGCCGCCCCGCCGACGCTCAAGATCGGCGGCGTCAGCTTCGACGGCGCGACGCAGGCGGCGATCGGGCCGAGCCCGCTGGCCGAGGCGCAGCAGCTGACCGCGCAGGCGGTGTTCGTCGGCTTCGGCCTCGACGCGCCGGCCGCCGGGTTCGACGATTATCGCGGCCTCGACGTGCGCGGCAAATATGTCGTCGTCCTCGCCGGGTCGCCCAAGGGCACGCCGAGCGAGATCGGCGCGCATCTGAACTCGATGAAGGCGCGCTTTGCCCAGGATCGCGGCGCGCGCGGTATCATCACCCTGCGCACGCTGGCCGATCAGAAGCGCTATGGCTTCGACGTGCTCACCCACCGCGCGGGCGAAAAGTCGATCGGCTGGGCGCAGGCCGATGGCAAGGCCTTTGCGCTGGCCCCCGGCATCGAGGTGACGGCGACGTTCGACACCGCCCCGGCCGAAGCGCTGTTCGCGGGCGCGCGCCGGACGCTGGCCGAGGTGCTGGCCGAGGCCGACAAGGAAGGCGGCCGCCCGCGCGGCTTCGCGCTCAAGCCCGAAGTGTCGATCTCGCGCCAGACCAGCCTCGGCACGCTGTCGAGCAGGAATGTGATCGGCATGATCCCCGGCTCCGATCCGGCGCTGGCGAACGAATATGTGCTGCTGACCGCGCATCTCGACCATGTCGGCACCGATCCGACGCGCAAGGGCGATCAGATTTTCAACGGCGCGATGGACAATGCGACCGGCGTCGCCACGCTGCTCGAAGTGGCGCGCGCCTTTGCGACCAGCGGGGTCAAGCCGCGCCGGCCGATCCTGCTCGCCGCGCTGACCGCCGAGGAAAAGGGGCTGCTGGGCGCGGAATATCTCGCCAAGCACCCGGTCGTCCCCGGCAAGGTGGTGGGCGTCGTCAACTTCGACATGCCGGTGCTGCTCTATGACTTCACCGATGTCATCGCCTTTGGCGCCAATCATTCGACGCTGGGCGATGCCGTTGCCCGCGCCGGCAGCACGCTCGGCATCGCGCTCAGCCCCGATCCGCTGCCGCAGGAAGGGCTGTTCACCCGCTCCGATCACTATAAATTCGTGCGCGAGGGCATTCCTTCGGTGTTCCTGATGACCGGCTTCGGCAATGGCGGCGACAAGCAGTTCACCAGCTTCCTCGCCACCCATTACCACAAGGTCAGCGACAGCCCCGCGCTGCCGATCGACTGGGCGGCCGGCGCGAAGTTTGCGAAGATCAACTATCTGATCGCGCGCGAAATCGCCGATGCGCCGGCCGCGCCGGCCTGGAAGGCGGACAGCTTTTTCAAGCCCGCCGCCTCTGCCCGTTAAGCAGCGGCCGACCGCCGGGGCGCGCGCCATGGTCGCGCGCCCCGGTTGAGCGGGCCGGTCGAGCGGGCCGGCCGCGCTCCGGATCAGTCCCTATTTTTCGCCGCCGCGCGCGCGGCCAGCATGGCGGCCTCACCATCTTGTGTTGCCAAATAGCAACACTACATGTGTCTTCAGGGATCTGACAGGGGCCGATATGAACCTCGACACATTCACCGACCGGGCCAAGGGCTTTCTCCAGGCCGCGCAGACCATCGCCATCCGGCTGAGCCATCAGCGCATCACGCCCGAACATCTGCTCAAGGCACTGCTCGACGACAAGGAAGGCATGGCCGCCGGGCTGATCCGCACGGCGGGCGGCGATCCGGCGCTGGCGCTTGCCGAAACCGATGCCGCGCTGGCGAAGCTGCCGGCCGTGTCTGGATCGGGGGCGCAGGCGACGCCGGGGCTGGACAATGATGCGGTGCGCGTGCTCGACCAGGCCGAACAGGTCGCCAAAAAGGCCGGTGATAGCTTCGTCACCGTCGAACGGCTGCTGCTGGCCCTTGCCTTGTCGACGACCACGGCGGCGGGCAAGGCGCTCGCCAAGGCGGGCGTCGGGGCCGAGGCGCTCAACACCGCAATCACCAATCTGCGCGGCGGGCGCAGCGCCGACAGCGCGTCGGCCGAAGACCGGTATGACGCGCTGAAGAAGTTCGCCCGCGACCTGACCGAGGCGGCGCGCGAGGGCAAGCTCGACCCGGTGATCGGCCGTGACGAGGAAATCCGCCGCACGATCCAGATCCTCGCCCGCCGGACCAAGAACAACCCGGTGCTGATCGGCGAGCCGGGCACCGGCAAGACCGCGATTGCCGAGGGGCTGGCGCTGCGCATCGCCAATGGCGACGTGCCCGACGGGATCAAGAACCGGCGGCTGATGGCGCTCGACATGGGCGCGCTGATCGCCGGGGCCAAATATCGCGGCGAGTTCGAGGAACGGCTGAAGGGCGTGCTCGACGAGGTGCGCCAGGCCGAAGGCGACATCATCCTGTTCATCGACGAAATGCACACGCTGATCGGCGCGGGCAAATCGGAAGGTGCGATGGATGCGGGCAATCTGCTCAAGCCCGCGCTGGCGCGCGGCGAGCTGCACTGCATCGGCGCGACGACGCTCGATGAATATCGCAAATATGTCGAAAAGGACCCGGCGTTGCAGCGGCGTTTCCAGCCGGTGTTCGTCGATGAGCCGACGGTCGAGGATACGATCTCGATCCTGCGCGGGCTGAAGGAGAAATATGAGCTGCACCACGGGGTGCGGATCACCGACAGCGCCATCGTCGCGGCGGCGACGCTGTCCAACCGTTACATCACCGACCGGTTTCTGCCCGACAAGGCGATCGACCTGATGGACGAGGCCGCATCGCGGCTGCGCATGGAGGTGGAGAGCAAGCCCGAGGAGATCGAGACGCTCGACCGGCGCATCATCCAGCTGAAGATCGAGCGCGAGGCGCTGAAGAAGGAAAGCGATCAGGCCTCGCGCGACCGGCTGGCGGCGCTGGAGGAGGAGCTGGCCGGGCTGGAACGCCAATCGGCCGATCTGACCGGCCGCTGGCAGGCGGAAAAGGAAAAGATCGCCGGCGAGGCGCGGATCAAGGAGCAGCTCGATCAGGCGCGGCTGCAGCTTGAACAGGCGCAGCGCGCCGGCGACCTCGCCCGTGCCGGCGAGCTGAGCTACGGCATCATTCCGGGGCTGGAAAAGCAGCTGGCCGATGCCCAGTCAGCCGCCGCCGGGGCGATGCTGCGCGAGGAAGTGACCGCCGACGACATTGCCGGCGTCGTGTCGCGCTGGACCGGGATTCCGGTCGACCGGATGCTGGAGGGCGAGCGCGAAAAGCTGCTGCAGATGGAACAGATGCTGGCGAAGCGGGTGATCGGCCAGGCCGATGCGGTGCGCGCGGTGTCGACCGCCGTGCGCCGCGCGCGCGCCGGGCTGCAGGATCCCAACCGTCCGCTCGGCTCGTTCCTGTTCCTCGGCCCGACCGGCGTCGGCAAGACCGAGCTGACCAAGGCGCTGGCCGAATTCCTGTTCGACGATGCCGCCGCGATGGTCAGGATCGACATGTCGGAGTTCATGGAAAAGCATTCGGTCGCGCGGCTGATCGGCGCGCCGCCGGGCTATGTCGGCTATGAGGAAGGTGGCGTGCTGACCGAGGCGGTCAGGCGGCGGCCCTATCAGGTCGTGCTGTTCGACGAGGTCGAAAAGGCACATGGCGATGTGTTCAACATCCTGTTGCAGGTGCTCGACGATGGCCGGCTGACCGACGGGCAGGGCCGCACCGTCGACTTTTCGAACACGCTCATCATCCTCACCTCCAACCTTGGCAGCCAGTTCCTCAGCCAGGTCGCCGAGGATGAGGATGTGGCGAGCGTGGAACCGCAGGTGATGGAGATTGTGCGCGGGCATTTCCGCCCCGAATTCCTCAACCGGCTCGACGAGATCATCCTGTTCCACCGGCTTGGCCAGCAGCATATGGGACCGATCGTCGACATCCAGGTCGGCCGCGTCGGCCGGCTGCTCGCCGACCGCAAGATCAGGCTCGACCTGACCGATGCAGCACGCGCCTGGCTGGGCCGGGTGGGTTATGACCCGATCTATGGCGCCCGGCCGCTCAAGCGCGCGGTGCAGCGCCACCTGCAGGATCCGCTCGCCGAAATGATCCTGAGCGGCACGGTGCGCGACGGCGCGACCGTCAGGGTCGATGAAGGCGATGGCCGGCTGAACCTCACGGTGGGCTGAGGCGGGCAGACGGGAAACGCCGCCGGAACGGGCGCGCGGATCGCGGCATGATCGCTGGAGCGGCCGGTCCGATTGCATCGGATCGGCCGCTCTGCGCTTGTGATCTGCCGCATTTTCCGGGCCGCCGGGTGATTCAACCCGGCTCGAAAATGCTCTAGACGCGCATCATGTCGACGACACCGGACCCGCGCGCCGTTCTGGCGGACCCGAACTGGCTTGCCCATCGCTATGACGAGCGGGCCGATGCGATCCAGTTCATCAGGCTCGGGCGCGACGGGCACCGCGCGGCGACGTTCATCACCGATGAGCATCTGCCGGCGGATCTGCCACGCTGTGCGATCGCCCGGCGATATGCGGTCGATCTGGCGCCGCCCCCGGCCCCGGTCCACTTCGTCTTCCACTCCGCCTTTTGCTGTTCGACGCTGGTCGCCGCCGCGCTGGATGTGGAGGGCCATGCCACCACGCTCAAAGAGCCGGTGATCCTCAACGATATTGTCGGCTTCCGCCGCCGGGGCGCACAGCCGCGCGACGTGGCCGAGCGGCTGGACCATGCGCTGCGCCTGCTCGCCCGCCCGTTTGCCGCCCCGGAGGCGGTGGTGATCAAGCCGTCGAACATCTTCAACGGCCTGATCCCGCTGGCGCTGACGATGCGGCCCGATGCGCGCGCGCTGCTGCTCCATGCGCCGCTGCCGCTGTTCCTCGCCTCGGTCGCGAAAAAGGGTCTGGATGGCCGGCTCTGGGTGCGCAAGCTCATGCTCGGCTTTATCCGGGACGGGCTGATCGGCAGGTTCGGCTTCAGCGAGAGCGACCTGTTCGGGCAAAGCGACCTGCAGATCGCGGCACTTGGCTGGGTGGCGCAACAGGCCATCTTCCATGACGTCGCCAGCGCTTTCGGTCCCGACCGGGTGATCCGGCTCGACAGCGAAACACTGCTCGACGACCCGGTCGCCAGCCTGCACCAGATTGCGCAGATCATGAATATTGATCATGGCAGCGATAGTCGTTTTGCAGATCATGTCGAAACGACAATGGGGCGCGACTCGAAAACCGGCACCCCGTTCAGCCGCACGCAGAGAAACAGCGACTATCAATCGGCGCAGGACCAGCATGCCGACGAGCTGGCGAAGGTCATTGCCTGGGCGGATCATGTGGCGAAGGCGGCTGGTATCTGACCGGTCCCACCTGCAATTGCCGGGAAGCCGCGACTGATCCGGATTGGATCATGTTTTTACGTTCCGTTTGTTGTTTCCGACGACGATCCCGTGTGTAAAGTTGGGGCGTGAGAGCACGACTGAGGGACGGAGACATGGCACGTTCAGCGTCATCCCCTCGCCACTGCGGCATATCCGCTCGCCCAGGCGAAACCGGCCGGGCTGGCGGCGCGAGAGCCCGCCGCCGCCCGGGTGCGCGCGGCATGGCGGCGGTCAAAGGAATCGCGCTTGGCTGTTGCGCGATGCTTTCTGCCGGAACAGCGCTTGCCACACCGACCCAGCTGCCGATGGCGGACGATGAGGAAATCATCGTCGAAGGACGCCGCCTGACCAGAAAGGAGGTCCGGGCACAGGCCTATCGGGTGATCAATGCGCTCGGCGCGCTGTCGTCCAGCGACCAGCTGATGCGGTGGCATCAACCGCTTTGCCCGACCGCCTTACATCTGCGCGAGGAACAGGCCCGCATTTTTACCGACCGGATCCGGCGTTTGGCCAAAGAGGTCGGCGCGCCGGTCGGCAAGCAGGGATGCACGCCCAACATCGTCATCGCCTTTTCCGACGATGCCGGCGCGCTTTATCTCAAGGCATCCGCCAGGAGCGGCTTTCTGCTGCATTCCGAAATCGTCACCCCACAGGAGCATCGCGCGCTGTCCAGCGACGGGCTGCCGATCCGCTGGTGGTATCAGCGGAGCACCGAGACCGCGGCGGGAACCCCGGTTCTGCTTTCGCCGAGCGGAATGGGGGCGGTCATGGTCGTCGGCGGCGGGGGCAGCCAGATCCGCTTGCACACGCGCGTGGCCCTGCGGGAAGTGAGAGTAGTGGTCGATGTCCGCCATGCCGAAGGGTTCCCGCTCAAGAGCCTGGCCAGCTACATCGCCATGGTGTCACTTGCCGGGCAGCGGCTGCCGACGCCGCCCTTGGCAGTGCCGTCGATCACCAACCTGTTCGCCGATGATGCGATCAGCACATCCGATCTCAGCGAATGGGATTATGCTTATCTGAAGGCGCTCTACGCAACCCCGGCCAACCTGCCTTCGGGGATGCAGCGCAACGCAATGGCCGGGAAACTGGCCGACTGGCTGGCGACGAAGTAGGATGAGCAGAACATATCCAGACCCGGCAGTCCCGATCGATGGGGTTCAGTATCGAACAACACTCGATCTGCGCCTGACACACGGATCAGAATATGGCTTCAGTTCATCATCGAGAAATAACCCATGGTTTAGCGTTTCGACAGGTTCGACAGGAATCATCAAAATCAAGAGAGGATGTCGACACACCATGATCGGACGTATCAGAACCCGCATTGCTGCTGCTCTGACCGGTTGCGCGCTGATCGCCACCCCCGCCCTTCCGCTCGCCGCGCAGGAGATGGACAACGATGTGATCGTCGTCGAAGGACGGTCGATGACGCGCAAGCAGGCGCGGGCGGAGGCGCGCGGCATGATCAACGCGCTGGGCGCTCCGCTGGCGAGCGACCAATATGCGCGCTGGCACATGCCGGTCTGCCCGAAAGTGCTGAACCTCAGGCCCGAACATGCCCGGATCATCACCGATCGGATCCGCGAGGTTGCCGACGCCGCCGGGGCCAAGGTCGGCAAGCCCGGATGCAAAACGAACATCCTGATCGCGTTCAGCGAAGACGCGGGGGCGCTGTACCGCAAGATATCGGCACGCAACGGCCATCTGTTTCACTCTTATTTCATCGGGCCCGTCACCCATGAGGCGCTGAAGGGGCCGGATCTGCCGGTGCGGTGGTTCTATTATACCCAAACCGAGTCGATGGCCGGAATGCCGTTCTGGCCGGTCGAGACGACCGACATGCTCGGGTTTCCCGACGGATTCGGCATCAACAACACGATTCTCTACGAAGGTTTGGGCATCATCCGTTCCCGGGTTCGGGTCGCGATCAACCGGGCGGTCGTCCTTGTTGATGTCCGGCGGGCGGAGGGGGTCAGCCTGGACAGCCTCGCCAGTTATGTCGCCATGGCGTCGCTGGCCGGGCAGCGCGTGCCTGCGGGCGCTGTTGGTGTCCCGTCCATCACCAACCTGTTCGTCGGCGGCGAAGCACAGACCACCCGCCTTTCCGAATGGGATCAGGCCTATCTGAAGGCGCTGTATTCGACACCGCCCAACCTCCAGCGGCGCGCGCAGCGGTCAGCAATGGCTGCAAGGATCGCAGCGGCCTTGGTGCCGCGGGGGAATTAAGCACGCGCGACCGGGCTTTGGCACGCCATGGCCAATCCCGGAGCGGGGCGGAGCCGGGGTGGCGTGGTTTTGCGCGGGGCGCGGGTTGCCGCGCTTCGTCGATGCAGTGCGGCAGACGTTATACGGCCGGCCCCCGGTTCGACCACGCGCTGACCGGCAGCGCGGTGCCTGCCCGCACCATCGGCTGGCAGGCTGACGGTCACATCGGTGCAGTTTCTGATCGGATTGCATAGAGCCCGCCGATCCATGCCGCTGATTTGGCTGGTACTCCGCGTTGGCGAGTGGGCTGACCCGGGCTGAACATGCTCTAGGCTGATCCCCGGTCGCATGTTCTGCGAAGACCGGGTGTTCGGCAGGACCGACGTTCCATCTGATCCCGCGGGGTCCGGCCATCAGCGACGCCGCGCCATGCTCGCGCTCGCCGTCGCCATCCGGCGCGCTAGGCAATCGGTCGTGGCTACCACAGGCGGTTTTCGCGCCACCCTTTTCGGCATGGCGATCATCGCCGGCAAGGCTCCGGCTCGACGGTTTCACGATCGGGGACCGGCCTTTGGCGCGAACACGCCGAGCGGACGCTCGGGATTTTCAGCGGTGGATCGCCACTGTTCGAGCCTCTGCCCATGCAAAAAGGGGCGGGAGTAATCCCGCCCCTTTCCGTTGGTCTTTCAGGACCGGTTGGTCCGGATCAGAACCGCAGACGCGCGGTCACGCGGTAGGTGCGACCCAGAGCGTCATAGGTCGACGGATAGGTGTTGCCGCTGTTGAAGCTCGTCGAACCGATGGTGTTACCCACCTGCGGCGGCTGCTTGTCGAACAGGTTGGCGACCGTCATGACCAGCGACAGATTGTCGGTCACGCCGAAGCGCGTCGTCAGATCGAAGTAGTCATAGGCCCCGATCCGCGAGAAATCGCGGGTCCCGAGCTGACCGCGCTGCGGCGCGCCCGGCAGGATCGAGTTCGCACCCGGCACCGGCCCGACATAGGGGATGGTGCTCGGCTGAGCCCGGTTGATCGCCGCCGGTTCGTACTGAACGGCGCTCAGGTGACGCCACAGCAGCGAGACGTCGACGCTGTCGAAGGCGAGCGTCACACGCTGCGTCCAGAAGAACTCCGGCTGGATCGAGCCGCAGTTGACGCTGTAGAACCCGACGCACTCACGGTTCACCGCCACCGGGTTGGACTGGAAGCGGTTGCTGAACGTCCACGTCGCGGCGAAGTTCAGCGACAGCTTCGCAAAGCCGAGATCGGTGTTGTAGTTCATCGACGCATCAAGACCGTCGGTGGTGATCCGGCCGGCATTGGTGAGCGTCAGGAACAGACCCGGGGTGTTGCTGACATCGCCCGAGAGCGCACCATCGATCGGGTTACGACGGATGATCCGGCAGGCCTCGGTGGCTTCCGCACCCGCGGGCGGGCTCTGCGGATTGCGACCGAAGCAGGCAGTGATCGCGTCACCCGGCGTCGGCGCCGTGATGGCGTCGGTCACCTTGATGTTCCAGTAGTCGATCGAGGCGCTGAAGCCCGGCAGGAAGGTCGGCGTGAACACCGCACCCACCGTCCAGCTGTCCGAGGTTTCCGGAAGCAGGTTGAGGTTACCACCACCCGTCGACTGGGCCTGGCCAGCGACCGGAACCGGAATGCTGCCGAGTGCGCTGACCGGCGCACCCTGCGCCAGACAGATGGCCCGCAGCGTGCCGGTCGGCACCGGACGGATCACCGCACCGGCGTCGTTGAGCGAGGCGCAGGGATCGTCAGCGAGGTTGGTCAGCGAGGTGATGACCGGCGAGAACAGCTCGTTGATGTTCGGCGCACGGACCGCACGGTTGAAGGTCCCGCGGATCTTCAGGTCCTCAACCGGCGACCAGGTGCCTTCGATCTTCCAGGTCGTGGTGTTGAAGCTCGGCGCGTTCGCCGAACCGGTGTTGACCTGATAGGACGAGTAGCGAACGCCCGCACCGATGGTCAGATCGTTGAAGAACGGCTTGTCCTGAACGAGCGGAGCAACGACTTCGCCGTAGATTTCATAAACGTCGAAGCCGCCATCGATGTTCGGCAGCACGCCGCCGGCACCGCCCAGATCACCGGTCCGCGACAGCAGGTCCGACTGCTGGCTGGCGGTGTACTTGCGGTATTCGCCACCGACCGCGAAGGCCAGCGAATCTTCGGCCCAGGGCATCGCCACGCCGAAGTCGCCGCTGATCGTGCCGCGCACCTGGGCGAGGGTCGTCCGGGTGATGATGGTGCTTTCAGCACGCAGGAAGTCGGCCATCGCCGGGGTGATCGCGCCTTCCGGCCCGAACCAATCAACCGGCACACAGCCATTGGCGGTGTCGGTGCAGCCCGCCGCCGTCGCGCGCAGGCTCTGCTGCACGCGCGAGTTCAGGATGTAGCCGGTCTGCAGCTGGCGATTTTCCGATTCGCCGTAGGAGCCGAAGATGTCCCAGTTGATCGACGACGTCAGCGCGCCGCGGAAGCCGCCCTGGAAGTCGAAGATCCGGGTGTTGAAGTCGCTGACACGCGGCCCGAGTTCGGTCGTGCGACGGAACAGGTTGGTGCCGACTTCACGATAGTTCGGATCCGACGGGCCGGTCGCGGTCGCGGCGGCGGCGCACTCGGCCGCCGTCAGCAGCGGCGTGTAGCCGACGCCGTTATTGGTGTCGCGGCCGCAGAAGCCGTTGCGCAGTGCCGGGGTGAGGAACGGATTGTTCAGCGGCACATTGACCGGCAGACCAAAGGCGCCCGACGGGGCGATGATGGTCCTGACGGTGTTCGACGAGAACAGGCCGCGGGCGTAGAACTCGACCGCGTCGCTGATGTCATAGTTCGCCGCTGCGTACATGTTGTAGCGCTTGAACGGCGTCTGATAGATGTTGAACGGGTTGAAGTTGAACGCGTCGAACGCGGCGGTGTTGCGGAACGCGCCACCGGCGGCAGTGATCTGGCGGTTGCCCTGCGCGGTCGCCACGCAAGCCGGCTGACCGGTTTCACCGCAGCCCAAGGTGATCTGGTCGGCACCGGTCGGGTTGATGTTAGCGAAGCGGGTCGGGACGCTGGTGCCCGAGCCGGCAATCGTGCCGTTGAACGAGTCGATCTGGAAGCGGCCGAAGTCGCGCGCACCCTGATAGACCGGATCGGCTTCCTGATAGCCGAGCGACATGACGACATTGCCGCGGCCATCGTCGAAGCCGGCACCGACGGTCAGGTCGAGGCGGAAGACGTTGCCGTCACCACGCTCGGTGATCTGGTTCGACGCCTGCATGTCGAGACCGGTGAAGTTGCGACGGGTGATGAAGTTGATCACCCCGCCGACCGCGTCGGCGCCGTAGGTGGTCGACGCACCGCCGGTCAGGATTTCGGTCCGCTCGATCAGCGCGAGCGGGATGTTGTTGAGGTCGAAGCGGCCGACCAGATCGGCCGGGGTCAGGCGCACGCCGTCGATCAGAACGACGTTGCGGTTCGACCCGATGCCGCGCAGGTTGACGAACGACGCACCGCCGTTGCCGTTGTTCACCGCCGAACCGATCGACGGCACGGTGCCCGGCAGTTCGCGGAGGAGCTGCTCGGCCGTGTTCGTCTGGCGCAGTTCGATTTCTTCCGCGGTCGCCACGGTGACCGGGGTCGCGCGCTCAAGATTCGGGTTGGTGATCAGCGAGCCGGTGACGACGATGGTATCGTCCTTTTCCGTCTCGGCGGTCTGGGCGTCCTGCGCGAAAGCGGCCGTGCTGAGCATCGAGGCGCCGATCAGCACCGTGGATGCAAGCAGGCGCCGACGAAGAGCAAGCTGCATAATGTCTTTTCCCCTTTGCGGTGGCCGGTTCGCCCGGTCCACACATGGTCCATAGCTACAAAAACATGAGCTATCGGGCTAGTGGATAGGCCATTTCGGGCTCTGGAAACAATGTTGGCGCAATAAAATAATCGCGTTTCTCACGGACTGTAGCAAAACGGACACACCGGTGCGTTGTCCGCACGCTTGCGCCTCACCCGCGCCCGCCCCTATGCCCGTCATGCCGGTGACGTGGGTCCGGCGAGGATTTGTTCGGGAGGAGCATATGGCGGGTCCGGCAGTGGCGCGGATGATCGGAAACGGGGCGTTGGCGGCTGCGCTGGTCGGGGCGGTTCCGGCGGCGCTGACCTTTGCCGGTCCGGCCCAAGCGCAGGACGCGGGGTCCGCAAATCGGCAGCCGGGCGCGCTGCGCGATCTTCAGGCCTGCCGGTCGCTGTCCGACGACGCCCGGCGGCTCGCCTGTTATGACGCGGCGGCGGAAAACCTGTCGCGCTCGGTCGAGACGCGCGAGCTGCTCGTCCTCGACAAGCAGGAGGTGCGCAAGACCCGCCGGTCGCTGTTCGGCTTTGCGCTGCCCAACATTTCGCTGTTTGGCGACCGCCCGGGCGCGCCGGCCAGAGGCGGCAAGGAAGATGCGCCCGAAGAGGATGTGTTCACCGAGCTGACGACCAAGGTGGTCACCGTCTCCGTGATGCCGCGCGGCTATGTGCGCTTCACGATCGAGGACGGCGCGGTGTGGCAGACGAGCGAGGCGATGACCTTCCCGCCCAAGCCCGGCGAAACGGTCACGATCCGCAAGGCGGCGCTCGGCAGCTATTTCATCCGTTTCGGCAAGGCGCGCGCGATCAAGGGGATGCGGGTCGGCTGACGGAACCGGGTCTTGGCGGCGCGGCGGGATCGATCAGCGTCGCCGGATCCACCCGCGCGCCGCGCCATTTGACCGCCCAGTGCAGATGCGGCCCGGTCACGCGGCCGGTCGCGCCGATGGCACCGATGCGCTGGCCGCGCCGCACGACATCGCCTTCGCGCACGTCGATCGCCGACAGGTGCAGAAAGGCGCTGTTGAGCCCCATGCCATGGTCAAGGATCACGATCCGCCCTTCGAGCGTGAACGGCTCCGGCGCGGCGAGCACGACCACGCCGTCGGCAGGCGCGGTCACCGGCGCGCCCGCGCCGCCGGCCAGATCCAAGCCCGAATGATAGGCCCCGGCCTCGCCGCCGCGATAGAAACGCTGCGCCCCGAACAGGCCGCTCAGCCGGCCGGGGGCGGGCCAGAAAAATCCCTGCCGCCAGCCCTGGCTGCCGGTGTCGCGCGCGCGGGCGGCGGCGATCCGCGCCAGTTCGGGCGCGCGCAGCCGGGCAAACTCCGCATCGGGCACCGCCGGACGGCGCGGCGTGTCGACATGCTCGATCCGCCAGGCGAACGGCGCGACGTCGATCGTCCGCGCCATTTGCCCGCCCCCGGCCAGTTCGGCGACCAGCACTGCGCGCGGCGGCGCATCGCGGTCCAGCCCGATCACGAACCGGCCATCGGGCGCAACCGCCAGCGGCTGACCGTCGAGCAGCAGCCGCGCGGTTCCCGGCGGCGCAAAACCGCGCACCACCGCCCCCTGCCGGGGCGCGGCATCGAGCAATATCTCACCCGCGGGGACGGATGCCGAAGGCGGCGGCACCGCTGGCTGCACGGGCGACGCGGGCGGGGCCCCGGTGCGAATCCCGCCGGGCGCGACACAGGCCGACACCAGGAGCGCGGGGGCGATGACCCGCGCCGTCGCACGCGCGCGGATGACGGCCATGGCCGCCGCCCTCACGCCGCGCGCCTCATTCAGGCGCGAGCGCCCGGGTCGCCAGCTCGGCGCTGGCATAGGGCTGTTGCCGCTCGACCGACCAGTAGCGCAGCTCGTCGAGCGCGATCTTCTCGCCCGACACGGCACACAGCACATGATCGCCCTGCGCCAGAATGCGGAAGCCATTGGCCATATAATGCAGCCGTGCGGGCTGGTTGCGGTTGAACATCAGCATCGTTTTCAACGCTTTCTTCTGGCGATCAAGGCCGAACCCTCATTGCCCGCCCCTAAAGCAGGCTCGGCTGGGCCGGGCCGTCATCGCGCCGGGATGCCGCGCGCTCGGGCCTGACGTCAACCGTCCCGTCGGCGAAATGCAGCACCAGCCCGGTGGATGAACGGGCGGCGGCGGCACTGGTCACCACCGCGCCATCGGTGCGCCGCGAAACCCAGGCATAGCCCTTGGCGAGCAGATTTTCGGGATTGACCGAGCGCGCGAGCCGCCACGCCGCCGCCAGCCGGTCGCGCCCGCGCTCCAGCCGGGCATGGAGCAGGCCGGGGCGCAGCGCGCCCGATGCGCGCGCCAGCTCGCCGCGCGCATCGGCGATGCGCCGGCCAAGCGCGCGGCCCAGCCGTTCGCCCAGATCATCGGCCCGCTGGCGCTGCGGATCGAGCAGCCGTGCCGGTGCCGGCAACAGCCGCGTGAGCGCCGCCAGCCTTTCCTTCGCCCGGTCGGCCCCGCGCTGCACCACGCGTTCCAGCCGCGCGCCCTGATCGCGGACATAGGCGCGCAGCTCGGCCCGCACCGGCACCGCCATTTCGGCCGCCGCCGTCGGCGTCGGCGCGCGCCGGTCGGCGGCATAGTCGCACAAGGTGGTGTCGGTCTCATGCCCGACGGCGGAAATCACCGGGATCGGGCTGGCGGCGACGGCGCGCACGACGATTTCCTCGTTGAACGCCCACAGATCCTCGATCGAGCCGCCGCCGCGCGCGACGATCACCAGATCGGGCCGCCGGTCGGCGGGCAAGGCACCGAAGCCGGTGACCGCCGCCGCCACCTGTTCGGCCGCGCCCTGCCCCTGCACCAGCACCGGCCAGACCGTGACATGGCTTGGAAACCGGTCGGCCAGCCGGTGCAGAATGTCGCGGATCACCGCCCCGGTGGGCGAGGTGACGACGCCGATCCGCCGGGGCAGGAAGGGCAGCGGCCGCTTGCGCGCCGGATCGAACAGCCCCTCGGCCGCGAGCTTCGCCTTCAGCCGTTCGAGCAGCTGCATCAGCGCGCCCGCCCCGGCCAGTTCCAGCCGTTCGATGACGATCTGATATTTGGACCGGCCCGGATAGGTGGTCAGCCGCCCGGTCGCGATCACCTCGATCCCGTCTTCGGGGCGAAAGGCGAGCCCCGCCATGCTGCCTTTCCACATCACCGCGTCGATCACCGCCTGATCGTCCTTCAGCGACAGATAGGCATGGCCCGAGGCGGCGCGCTTGAACCCGCTGATCTCGCCGCGCAGCCGCACCTGACCGAACCGGTCCTCGACCACGCGCTTCAGCGCCTGAGCAAGTTCGGACACGCTGAGCGCAGGCGCGTTGTCGCCGGGCTGCGGCTCGGCTAACAGCCGCCCGGCGGCGTCCAGCCGGGGCGCGGAAGGAGGAAGACTGGCCATGAACGTCCTGCTGATCGGATCGGGGGGGCGCGAACATGCGCTGGCCTGGAAAATGGGCCAAAGCCCGACGCTCGGCAAGCTTTACGCCGCACCCGGCAATCCCGGCATCGCCCGCCATGCCGAACCGGCCGGGATCGACCCCGCCGATCATCGGGCGGTGATCGGGTTCTGCGCGGATCATGCCATCGATCTGGTGGTGATCGGCCCGGAAGCGCCGCTGGTCGCCGGGCTGGCCGATGATCTGCGCGCGGCCGGCATTGCCGTGTTCGGCCCCGGCCGCGCGGCCGCCGCGCTGGAAGGATCGAAAGGCTTCACCAAGGATCTGTGCGCCCGCCACGGCATCCCGACCGCCGCCTATGTGCGCGTGGCCGATGCCGCCGCCGGGCTGGCGGCGCTCGACCGGTTCGGCCTGCCGGTGGTGATCAAGGCCGATGGTCTGGCCGCGGGCAAGGGCGTGGTGATCGCCGAAAGCCGCGCCGAGGCCGAGGCCGCGGTGACGGCGGCGGGCGGCCCGCTGGTGATCGAAGAATATCTGGCCGGCGAGGAAGCAAGCCTGTTTGCCCTGACCGATGGCCGCGCGGTCATCGCCTTTGGCTCGGCACAGGATCACAAGCGCGTCGGCGATGGCGACACCGGCCCCAATACCGGCGGCATGGGCGCCTATAGCCCGGCCCGGGTGCTGACCCCCGAGCTGGAGGCGCGGGCGATGGCCGAAATCGTCATCCCGACGGTCGCCGCGCTGGCCGAGGCGGGCACACCCTTTATCGGCGTGCTCTATGCCGGGCTGATGCTGACCGCCGACGGGCCGAAGCTGATCGAATATAACGCCCGGTTCGGCGATCCCGAGACGCAGGTGCTGATGCCGCGTTTCCCCGGCGATCTGGTCGCGCTGTTCCATGCCTGTGCGACCGGGCGGCTGGGCGACATCGCGGTCCCCGCGCTGACCGACGCGGTCGCGCTGACCGTGGTGCTGGCCGCACAGGGCTATCCGGGCACGCCCGCGGCCGGCGGTGCGATCACCGGGCTGGACGCGGCCGAGGCCGGGGGGGCGCTGGTCTTCCATGCCGGCACGCGGATGACGGCCGACGGGCTGGTCGCGGCGGGCGGGCGCGTGCTGGCGGTAACGGCGACCGGCGACAGCGTGGCCGAGGCGCAGGCGCGCGCTTATGCCGCGGTCGACCGGATCGGGTTTCCGACCGGCTTTTGCCGGCGCGACATCGGCTGGCGCGAAGCCGCGCGCGAAGCGGCGGGCTGAACGCCGGCAAGAGGCAAAGGCAAACAGACGGCCAAACTGGACTGGAGGTGGCGAGATGGAATGGGTGCAGCAGAATCTGGTGCTGGTCCTGATCGGGGCGGTGCTGATCATCGCATCAATCTGGTGGCTGATCGGGTCGAGCCGGACCCGGTCGCCCGAAGCGGTGACGCGCGACGGCGTTGAAAAGGAAATCTCGCCGGTGATCATGGGCATGGGCGCGGCCCCCGCCGATGTTCCCCCGGCGGTCGAGGCGGTGCCCGCACCGGTCGCGCCCGCGCCGCCGGTCGCACCTCCGGCCCCTGCCCCTGCCCCTGCCCCCGCTGTGGTCGCCACGGACGACGGCCCGGCCGACGATCTGACGCGGATGAAGGGCGTCGGTCCCAAGGTCGCGGCGCTGCTCAACGAACTGGGCGTCACCCGCTTTGCGCAGATCGCCGGCTGGAGCGATGACGATATCGCCCGCATCGACACGCATCTGGGCGCGTTTCGCGGCCGCGCGGTCCGCGACCGCTGGGTCGAACAGGCCCGGCTGCTCGCCGCCGGCGACACCGCCGCCTATGAAGCGGCGTTCGGCCGGCTGGGCTGATCGCCAGTCGGTCGGGAATAAGGGCGGTTCGGGATCAGGCCGGATCAGGCCGGGGCGACGAGCAATTTGTCGATCTTGCGCCCGTCCATGTCGACGATCTCGAACCGCCAGCCCTGTTCCTCGAAACTCTCGCCGACGACCGGCAGATGGCGGAGCACCGCGAGCACAAAGCCCGCGCTGGTCGCATAATCCCGGTCCTCGGCCAGCCTCAGCCCCAGCCGCTCGGCCAGCGCATCGGCGGCAAGCGAGCCTGAGATCAGCAGCGACCCGTCCTCGCGCTCGACGATCGCGGGATCGGTGCCTTCGTCCTGATCGGACGCGAACTGGCCGGCAATGGCGATGAACAGATCGGCGGGGGTGACGATCCCCTCCAAATGGCCATATTCGTCATTGACGAGCACCATCGGGGCCTCGGCCGCGCGCAGCGTTTCGAGCGCGTCCATCGCATCGACCTGATCGGGCACGACGCGCAGCGGCCGCATCAGCGCGCGCAGGTCGAGCGGCTTGCCCGCCAGCATCGCGGCGACGATGTCGCGGCTCTGGATCACGCCGATGATGCGGTCGACCGACCCTTCGGCCACCGGCAGCCGGGTGTGCGGCGTTTCGATCAGCCGGGCGCGGATCTGCTCGGGATCAGCATCGACATCGATCCAGTCGATATCGGTGCGCGGGGTCATCACCTCGCGCACCGGCCGGTCGGCGAGGCGGACGACGCCGGAGATGATCGCGCGCTCGCTTTCCTCGATCACGCCCGATTTGCTCGCTTCAGCGACGATCATGTGCAGCTCTTCGGCGGTGACATGATCCTCGGATTCGCGCGCCATGCCGAGCAGGCGGAAGATCAGCGCGCTCGACCGGTCGAGCAGCCAGACCAGCGGGGCGGCGAACCGCGCCAGCCAGCGCATCGGCACCGCCATGACGAGCGCGATCGGCTCGGGCGAGCGCAGCGCGAATTGCTTGGGCACCAGTTCGCCCGCGATCAGCGAGACATAGGTGGTGAGCGCGATCACGATGCCGAAGCCCAGTTCCGCGGCCCATTCGGCCGGAACGCCCAGCCGCGCCAGCCGGTCGCCGACCGGGCCGCCAAGACTTGCCCCCGAATAGGCCCCGGCCATGATGCCGACGAGCGTGATGCCGATCTGCACGGTCGACAGGAAGCGGCCGGGATCGCTGGCCAGCGCAATCGCGGTATTGGCCCCGCGCTTGCCAAGCTTGGCCAGCGCCTGCAGCCGCGATTTGCGCGACGATACGATGGCGAGCTCGGACATGGCGAACACGCCGTTGAGCGCGACCAGCGCGAGGATGATCGCAACGTCGATCCAGGGAAAGGGGGCTAGGGGCGGCATCGGGGCTGCATGGGGGCGGGATGCGGCCATCCTTGGCCTGAATCCGCCCCCACGGCAACAGGCAAGCGCCGGCCGCCCGCCCCGTCAGCCCCCGCGCTCAGGCCGGCTCCAGCCGCCGCCGACGGGCCGGGGTGCGCATCCGGTGGGTGCCGGCCACGCGGAGATCGCGGGTGCGGATGGTGTTCATGAACGTCCATTCGGCGGTCGCCGCCGCGCGGGTGAGCGTGACGGTCATATAGCCGCGCCGGCTGGTGTCGCACCATTTGAGTTCGGGATTGGTCTCGACCAGCGCGCGCGCGACATCGGTCGGCGGCACGCCGCGGAAATAGCTTTCAAAGCCCGGCGAGGTCACGCTGTGGGTGTCGAACTCGACCCCGGCCGGGCGGCCGCCTTCGGCCAGATCGAACGCCCAGCCATTATGGCTGTCACCGGCAAGCACGACCAGATCGGCATCGGCCGCCTGCGCCGCGCGCAGGAACCGCGCCCGCGCCGCCGGATAGCCGCCCCAATTGTCGAGGTTGAACGCTATGCCCGCCGCCGAGGCGGCAAGACCGGCTTTGGTGCGGTTGCGGACGATCTCGGGCGCGTCGGCGGCCACCCAGTCGGCGACCCGTTCCGGGGTACGGGTCTGGCCCATCACCGTGCCGAAGCCGACGACCTGCCAGCGCCGCCCGGCGCGCTTCGACGCGCTGAGCGCCCCGGCCAGCCATGCCTCCTGGTCCAGCCCCAGCATGGTGCGCGCCGGATCGGCGAGCGGGCCGTCGCGGAACGCCGACAGCGCCGCGCGGATATCGCCGCCGCCGCGCAGCAGGGTGTCGAGCGACAGCGGCTTGCTGCGGCCATTGAGGCGGCTTTCGGTGCGGAAAAACGTGCCGAGATCGCCGAAATCATAGGCGGCATAGGGCAGGTCCGACACCGGCATCCATTCATGCCAGGCCTGCATCGCGGCGGCGCGGCGCACCGCCCAGTCGCCTTCGCCGGGATTGTGGTTTTCAGCCCCGCCTTCCCACGCATCATTGGCCGATTCATGATCGTCCCACGATGCGAGCATCGGCACGCGCGCATGCAGCGCCTGCAGATCGGGATCGGCGCGGTAACAGGCATAGCGGGTGCGGTAATCGGCGAGCTGGATCATCTCGCCCACAGGCTCCAGCACGCGCTCGGCCACCGCATCGCGCGGCGAGGGATACACGCCGCGCGCATATTCATACAGATAATCGCCCAGATGCAGCGCCAGATCGATATCGTCGCGCGCCGCCGCATGGCCATAGGCGTTGAACCAGCCATAAGGCAGGTTGGAGCAGGAAAACACGCCGATCGTCCAGCTGTCGAGCGCGCCTTCGGGCAGGGTGCGGGTGCGGCCGACCGGCGATGTCTGCCCATCGGCGACAAAGCGGTAGAAATAGCGCCGCCCCGGCACGAGACCGGTGACGGTGACCTTGGCCGTCCAGTCGCGGAACGGCCCGGTCACCACATCGCCGCCGGCAACGATGCGGGCGAAATCGGCGGTTTCCGACACCTCGGCATGGACCCTCGCGCTGTCGCCGCTGCCGACAAAGCGCGTCCACAGCAGCACCGAGCGCGCCTGCGGCTCGCCGCTTGCGACATTATGGGTGAAACCGCGCGCCGCGACCAATTGCGCAATCGCCCGGCTGCCGCCCGGCAGAAGCAGCGCGCCCAGGCCCAGCGCGCCGCCGCGCACCAGGGAACGGCGATCAATCGCAATGGTCATTGTCCGGTCTCCATCAGATCAGCCGAGGCGCCTCGCCTCGGCAAGGAAAAGGTCCACGTCCCCGGCGTCGTGATACAGGCCAAGGCCGATCCTGAGCACGTCGCCGCGCACATCGGTGATCACGTCGCGGGCGATCAGCGCCTGCTGCCAGCCCGGCGCGGCGGGCGCGCGCAGCGCGACAAACCGCGCCGCCGGCCCCGCGCCCGGCGGGTTGAGCAATGTCGCGCGGCCAAGCGGGGTCGCCGCCAGCCCGGCGAGCAGCCGGTCGCGCAGCCCGGCGACATGATCCGAAATCGCCCGTGTCGTCAGCCCTTCGGCAGCGAGCATGTCGCGCACCGCGAGGAACCGGTAGAGGCCCGACGGATCGAAGGTCGCGCCCAGAAAGCGCCGCCCGTCGGGCGCATGGCCGACCGCACCCGGCGGCAGCGCCAGATCGTCGAACGCCGCATACCAGCCGGTCACCACCGGGCGCGGCGCAAAGCCGGGCGGGGCATGGAGGAACGCCACCCCTTCCCCGGCCATCGCATATTTATAGCCGCCCGACATGTAGAAGACCCGGTCGACCACCGCCCCCAGATCGGTCGGCACCGCCATGAAACCGTGATAGCCGTCGATCACCACCCACGGCCCCTCGGGCCGGGCGAGCGCGGCGAGCGGGGCCAGATCGTCCAGCACCAGCCCCGATCCGAACATCACCTGGCTGACGAAGATCAGATCATGCCCGCCGCGTTCGGCGGCGGCGCGGAACCGGGCGGCGAAATCGGCCCCCGGCTCTACCGCGACCGTCTCGACCACCAGCTCGCCCGCCTCCACCCAGCGCGCGGCCTGACGGCGGAAGCTGTGAAACTCGCCGTCGCTCGCCAGCACGCGCAGCGGGCGCGGACGATCGATGGCGGAGACCAGACGGACGATCAGTTCGTGGGTGTTGGGCGCAAAGCAGATCGTCGCCGGATCGGGCAGGCCGAGTTCGGCCGCCACCTCGGCCTGGGCGCGCGGCCAGATCTCGCCCATCACCCGTTCCCATTTGCGGTCGGCGAGCCGCGCGGCATCGGCCCAGGCGTCCTGCTGGCCGGCAAGGCTGGCATCGGGCCACAGATGATGGCTGTGCGCCGCCATATGGAGCCGGCCGGGCGCGGCGGACAGCGCCCTTTCAAACAGATGCTTCCAGCTCACAGCGCGGTTCTCAGCGACCAGAGTTCGGGAAACGCCCTCTTGGCGAGTGTTGATTGCAGATATTTGACGCCGGCGGTGCCGCCGGTGCCGGTTTTGCCGCCGATGATGCGTTCGACGGTCAGCACATGCTTGTGCCGCCACGCGGTCATCGCATCGTCGAGATCGACGAGCTTTTCGGCCAGCTGATAGAGTTCCCACCAGCGCGCCGGATCACGGTAAACCTCGGCCCAGCCCGCCTCGACCGCCGGGTCGGGCGCATAGGGCTGCGCCCAGTCGCGCGCGAGGATGTGCGGCGGCAGCGCAAAGCCGGCGGCGGCGAGCGCGGCATTGGCATCGTCCCACAGGCTCGGCGCGGCCAGCGCCTCGGCCATGGCGGCGGCGGCCTCGGGACGGTCCTGCTGATAGGCGATGAAGCGCCCGTCCTTCAGCCCCAGCATATACTCGACCGTGCGGAACTGATCCGACTGGAAGCCGGAGCTGGAGCCGAGGACGTGGCGGAAGCGCGAATAATCGGCCGGGGTCATGGTGGCGAGCACATCCCAGCTGACCGTCATGACCGTCTGGATGCGCGACACCCGCGCCAGCCCCTTATAGGCGGGCACGAGATCGCCGGCACGGACCATCGCCTTGGCGAGCGTCAGCTCGGCGATGATCTGCTTGAGCCACAGCTCCTTGGTCTGGTGGATGATGATGAACAGCAGCTCGTCATGCCGGTCGGAATGCGGGCGCTGCGCGGCGAGAATCTCGTCGAGCGCGAGATAGCTGGCATAGGTGACGTCGGTGGTCATGCGCCCGTGTAGCAATCACGGGCGCGCGGAGACAGGCTTGCCGGGCCGGGTGCGGGACTGCGCGCCGGGTGCGCCGGGCGGTCAGATCCGCTCGGCACTCACCACGGCATCGGCGGCGCGCAGCGCGGCGAGGATCCGGACCAGATGATGCAGGTCGGCCACCTCGACATCGATCTGGAAGGTGTGGAAGCTGCCGTCGCGGTTTTCGAGCTTGAGGTTGAGGATGTTGGCGGTGTGCGCGCCGAAAATCCCGCTCATCACCGCCAGCGACCCCGGCTCGTTCTTGACCACGATACGCAGCCGCGCCGTGCCGCCTTCCGAGCGGTCGCCCCAGGCCAGATCGACCCAGTCGGCATCGACGCCATCGGCCAGCTCGGCACAGTCGATCGTGTGCACCTGGATCGGCTCGTCGGTGCGGCGCAGGCCGACAATGCGGTCGCCGGGCACCGGATGGCAGCAGGGCGCGAGATCGAAGGCGACGCCGGGCGTGAGGCCGCGGATCGAAATCGCCTCGCGCTGGGCGGGCGGGCGCGCGACGCCGTCGCCGGTCGATCCCGGCATCAGCGCCTCCATCAGCTCGGCATCGCTGATCTGCCCGCGCGCGATGGCGACCATGAGCGCACCTTCGTCGGCCAGCTTCAGCCGCTTGATCGCGGTGCCGATGGCTTCGCCGCCCAGCTGGGCGGGCAGGCGGGCGACGACCTCGTCATACAGCTTGCGCCCCAGCGCCACCGATTCGCTGCGTTCCTTGTGGCGGACGAAACGGCGGATCGCCGCCCGCGCCTTGCCGGTGACGACGAAGTTCAGCCATTGCGGCTGCGGCTCCTGCGCCTTGGATTTGAGGATCTGCACCTGATCGCCATTGGCGATCGGCGTGCGCAGCGGCACGACGCGGCCGTTGATCTTCGCGCCCACCGCCTGATCGCCCAGATCGGTATGCACGGCATAGGCGAAATCGATCGGCGTCGCCCCCTTGGGCAGCTGGATCAGCTCGCCCTTGGGGGTGAAGGCGAAGATCCGGTCCTGATACATCGCCATGCGCGTATGCTCGAGCAGTTCTTCCGGGCTCTCGGCATTGTCGAGGATTTCGATCAGGTCGCGGATCCAGCGCACCTGAGTGTCGGGCTGCCCCTGATGCTGCTTATAGGCCCAGTGGGCGGCGAGGCCATATTCGGCCTGGGCGTGCATGTCGGTCGAGCGGATCTGGATCTCGATCCGCATATTCTCGGCATGGATGACCGAGGTGTGCAGCGAGCGATAACCGTTGCGCTTGGGCGTCGAGATATAGTCCTTGAACCGCCCCGGCACCATCGGCCAGCGGCCATGGATGACGCCGAGCGCGCGGTAGCATTCGGCGATATCGGGCACGATGGCGCGGAACGCCATGACGTCGGACAGCTGTTCAAAGCTGATGTGACGCTCGGCCATTTTGCGCCAGATCGAATAGGGATGCTTTTCGCGCCCCGACACCTCGGCCTCGATGCCATTGCGCGACAGCAGCAGCTTCAGCCCCGATGCGATGCGGGCGATGCGGTCGCCCCCACCCTCGTGCAGCTGGGCGAGGCGGCGGGTGATCGACTCATACGCCTCCGGCTCCAGCTGGCGGAAGGCGAGAGTCTGCATCTCGTTCATGAACTCATACATGCCGATCCGCTCGGCAAGCGGGGCATAGATGTCCATCGTCTCGCGGGCGATGCGCTTGCGCTTGGCCTCGTCCTTGATGAAATGGAGCGTGCGCATATTGTGCAGCCGGTCGGCCAGCTTGACCAGCAGCACGCGGATGTCGTCGGACATGGCGAGCAGGAATTTGCGCAGATTTTCGGCCGCGCGCTGGCTTTCGGTCTGCGCCTCGATCTTCGACAGCTTGGTCACACCGTCGACCAGCCGGGCGACATTGGCGCCGAATTTGGCCTCGATCTCCTCGTGCGTGGCGACCGTGTCCTCGATCGTGTCGTGCAGGATCGCGGTGGCGATGGTCACATCGTCCAGATGCAGGTCGGTCAGGATGCCTGCCACCTCGATCGGGTGGCTGTAATAGGGATCGCCCGATGCGCGTTTCTGGCTGCCATGCGCCTGCATCGAGAACACATAGGCCCGGTTGATCAGGTTTTCGTCCGCGTCGGGGTCATAGCTTTTGACCCGCTCGACCAGTTCATATTGTCTCAGCACCCCCCCAAGATCGGGTCATCGGGGGGAGAACGCAACCGCAATATGCAGCAATGCCGCCGCGGCCGTGGCCGCAAAAAAGCCGGCGCCCGGGGGGACGGGCGCCGGCTCAGGGATGCGGACGAGGGAGGATGGGTCCGCTGGGAGGGGTGGGCGACGGCCGGCCAGGTGGGGCAAAGGCCGCGCCAAGATCAGTCGCGCGTCAGCCGCGTGTCAGCGCTGGACGATCCGGGTGGTGTCGATCCGCGCCTTGGCATTGCACTTGGCAAGCGCTTCGTCGTCGAGCGCGGTGCCCGCGGCGGTGAAGGTCGCGATCTGGCCGAACTCGCGCGCCGCAGCCGCGCAGATCACCGCCGGGCGGCTGGCACCGGCCGCCGCCGTGCAGCTGTCGCCGGCGCAGTTGAACATCAGGCCGCGCACGATGACCTTCGCCGCCGTAGCCGGGTTGGCGAGCTGGAGCCGGTAATGCGCGCCGGCCGGTTCGGCCGACGCCGAGGCCGCGAACAGGGTGAAGGAACCAAGCACCGACACGAAGAGTGCAAGCAAGCGAGCCATGATCCGAGCCTTTCCGATACGTCAGTTGCGAATCGCTACCTAGATTATTAGGTTTCGAGTTGCAACCAGAAACGGAAAAATTTTTGGCGCTTTATGGGCGGGCCGCCTTGGGTTACATTTCCGTGGCAGGAAGAGGATCGATGGGACTGAGAGAACCGCTGGCGCAGATCGCCGCCGAATGCAGCCTGCCCAAGGCCCTTGAGGCCGTGGGCGAACGCTGGTCGTTCCTGATTCTGCGCGCCGCGTTCAACGGCCTGATGCATTTCGAGGAAATGCAGTCGAGCCTTGGCATTGCGCGCAACATCCTCGCCAACCGGCTGGGCCGGCTGGTCGATGTCGGCATTCTGGAGCGCACCCCCTGCGCCGATGACCGTCGCAAGATCGAATATCGGCTGACCGAAAAGGGCATGGCGCTGCTGCCGACGATGATCGCGCTGCGGCAATGGGGCGAGCGCTGGGAAACCGGCTGCCCGTCCAACCCGGTGCTGGTCGACAAGCGCGATCAGCTGCCGGTGGCCGAGGTCCGCGTCCACGCCCATGACGGGCGGCCGCTGGCCTGGGACGATCTGTGCTTCGTCGATACCGCCGCGCTGCGGGCGCTGGCCGCCGAATAACCGGGTCCGCCGAATAACCGGCGCGCCGCGGGCCGGATCAGCCGCTCAGCGCCTCGCCCCGCTGGCCGCCCGTCACGCTGAGGCCCGCCGCCTTGGCCTTGCCGGTGCGATAGGCGATGGCGAGCAGCTGTTCGAGCTCCCCCCGGTCGAGCCACACGCCGCCGCACGCGCGGCAGCGGTCATATTCGATCGATCCCGACACAATCACTTCGGCGTCACCGCCACAGGCCGGACAGGCAAGCTGGCGGCCATGCGCCAGCGAGCGGGATTTCATTTTTTCGGACACGCCTTGCCGGTTTCCTTGCAGAACGCCTTCATCACTTCCTCTTTATAGACGAAGCCGCGCATCGCCTCCATCGTGGCGATGGTTACCGCCGGCTCGGCGGCGCGCATCCGCTGGGCCGGCGCGCTTTCGGCAAAATCGATCAGCGCCTTCAGATCGGCGATGCTCAGCCGCTCGGCCAGCGCGCGCCCCTCGGCGCGCAGCAGCCGCTCCGAGCCTTCGACGGCGACGCGGTGGGCGACCATGCGCAGCTTCAGCCGCTCGCCCGCCTGCAGCTCGGGCATCGAGTCGAGCAGCTCGTCGGTTTCCTTGAGTTCCAGCACCGGCAGCACGCTGGCCAGACTGCCGAGCCGCGCGAGCTGCACGCCCAGCGCCTCTGCCTCGGCGGACGGAACGGTCGGCGCGGCAAGCGCCAACAGCAGCGCGGTCAACATCAGTGTTTCTCCGAAAATGGACAGGAGCGCACCCGCCTGGGCGCGCCATTTGCCGCCGCCTGCGAAGGGCCGGGCGACCCCTTCGTCGCCCGGCCAGTCGCCTAGATGCCCGCCGCCGGGGCGTTCCAGACCGCCGCAGACGCTCCGCACCGGCACCCCCGGCTCTGCGACCGGGTGGGGCAAGCGGGGGAATGAGCGCCTGCTGATGGGGTCGAACGCATATTATCCTCCTCCGACGACGAGACGCGTGGAGCCTGTGACCGGGACCGGACGGATAAGGGGGCGAGAACCGCCGGGCCGGGCACAGGCATACGCTGTGCGGTCCGACATCACGATCGCGAGGGAGACACGATCGCCAGAGGGGCCCGGCCCGCGCAATCTTGGTAGCGCGCGGCCATTCATTGGACGAACGATAAGTTCTGGGGTCAGCTATTCACGCCGTCAATCGAAGCCGGCGGGCGAGCTGGGCTGGACGGGGAACCGAGGCGCAACCGGCGCGTCCCACGCCCCCGATAAACTGCCCGCTGCCCGCTGCCGGCCGCCCGTTCAGGCGGCGCGCGGCGCGTCATCAAGCGGCGCCAGCCGCTGGACATGGCGGAGCAGCGTGACTTCGGTTGCGAGGCACTGGCGCATCATGTCGATCTTCTCGCGCGCGGCGAGGCGATACTGGTCCCAATGCCCCATCGCCTCGCCATGGCTCCAGCGCGCCAGATACTGGTTCAGAAAGCTGTCGAGATGCCCGCGCGTGTCGACGAGATTGCCGATCAGCTCGGCCGCCGCCGTATCGCTGCGCCGCGCCAGCACGACCAGCAGTTCGCGCAGCGCATGGCGGCGCGCGAGGTCCGCGCCCAGCAGCTGCGCCCGCGCCTGGGGCAGGCGTTCATCGGGCATGGCATCGGCCAGCCGCGCTTCGAGTTCGGCAAGGCCGGCATGGATCGCGTCATGCGACACCAACACCCTGCGCACGAGCTGACGATCCAAACATTGTCCCCCACCGGTCCCGCAGCCCATGGCCGACGGTTAACCCCTTGTCGCCGCTCTCAGCCGGGATTTCCATCAGGAATGATACCAATGCCCTCACCGGCAAAGCTGAACGGCGACACGCCGCGCTCGCGTTCGTTGAACAGCAGCGCGCGGCCGCCGGGCGGGGCGGCGCGCTGCGGGCATTCGGGCCGCGTGCAGGCCCGGCAGCCCAGGCCGATCGGGGTCGCCTTGCCGGCCAGATCGATTCCCTGCGCCAGCGCCAGATCGCCGGCCAGCGCCGCCGCCACGCCCAGCCCGACGACGAACTCCGCGCCGACATCGCCGGCCCGCCGCCCCTGCGGATGCACGGTGCGGGCAAGGGTGAACCAGCGGCTGCCATCTTCCAGCTTCACCAGATCGCGCTCGACCCGGCCCGGCCGCTCGAACGCCGCATGCAGCCGCCACAGCGGGCAGCGCCCATCGGCCATCGCCAGCGGGGCGTCGCTCGCCCCGGCATAGAGTTTGGACGCCTGCCCGGCCCGGTCGATGCGGATCATGAAAAACGGCAGCCCGCGCGCGCCCACGCGCTGGAGCGTCGTCAGCCGGTGCGCGACCTGTTCGAACCCCGCCCCGAACCGGCGCTGGAGCAATTCGATGTCATAGCCCGTTGCCTCGCAGGCGCGCAGGAAGCGGGCATAGGGCATCATCAGCGCGGCGGCGAAATAGCTGGTGAGATGGCGGCGGAACAGCCGTTCGGCGGCGCGGTCGGCAAAGCCCGCGCCGCGGGCCAGCGCGTCGATTTCACCCCGCGCCTCGATCGCGCCGAGCTGGAACGCCGCCTGAAAGGTGCGCGACGCCGGATCGAGCATTTCCGACAGCTGGAGCTGGCGCGCATGCAGATCGAGCCGGCGCAGCCGGTCGGGCATCACCTCGACCGGCAGGATGCGCAGCGTCAGCGCATGGCGGACGCGCAGCCGGTCGGCAATCGCGCCATAGAGGTCGGCAGACCCCAGCCGCAGCTCGTCGGCGAGCAATTCGGCAGCGGCGTCGAGATCGGCGAAATGATTGCGCCAGCGCCCGATTTCGTCGCGCACCCGCGCGATCGGATCGTCCGCCGCCGGCCCCGCCGCGCCCCCGCCCCGGTCATAGAGCCGGGCGAACGCCTCGGCCGCGCCGGGGGCGGCGGCGATCCATTCGGCCAGTTCGGCCCGGTCGATTTCCAGATCGGCAAACAGCGGATCGGCCAGCCGGCGGCGCAGCGCATCCGCCCCGCCCCCCGGCCCGGCCCCGGCGAGCGCGCGCGGATCGAGATCGAATTGCTCGACCAGCCGCAGCAGCAGCGCCGCCGAAATCGGCCGCTGGTTGCGCTCGATCAGGTTCAGATAGCTGGCCGACACCGCCAGCCGCGCCGCCATCTGCGCCTGGGTCAGCCCGGCGCGGCGGCGCACGCGGCGCACCTGATGCCCGGCAATCAGCTTGTCGCTGCCGTCCTTGGCCATGCACGCTCCCCATCCCGATCCGGCTCAGATTATGTCAATTCTTTACAGAATGACAGCGCATCACCGCCAAATCCCGACAAGGCCACCCGATTGCACGGCCGAATCGCTGGCGCAACGCCGCATCGAAGCGGAAAAGGCGGTCACAGCCTCTCGGGATTGTAAAGGATTTCACCATGGCCGATTTCGCTTCGCTCGTCCCCGCGCCCACCGGCCGCTTCGACGGGATCAACCGCACCTACACCGCCGCCGATGTCGAACAGCTGCGCGGGTCGGTGCCGATCGAATATACGCTCGCCCGGCGCGGCGCGCTCAAGCTGTGGGAACTGCTCAAGACCGAACCCTATATCAACGCACTCGGCGCGCTGTCGGGCAATCAGGCGATGCAGATGGTGCGCGCGGGCCTGAAGGCGATCTATCTGTCGGGCTGGCAGGTCGCGGCCGACGCCAACACCGCCGGGGCCATGTATCCCGACCAGTCGCTCTATCCGGCCAATGCCGGCCCGGAGCTGGCGCGGCGCATCAACCGCACGCTCCAGCGCGCCGACCAGATCGAACATTCGGAAGGCGGGGTGAAGCGCGACTGGTTCGCGCCGATCGTCGCCGATGCCGAAGCCGGCTTTGGCGGGCCGCTCAACTGCTTCGAGATCATGAAGGCCTATATCGAGGCGGGCGCCGCCGGCGTGCATTTCGAGGACCAGCTGGCATCCGAGAAGAAGTGCGGCCATCTGGGCGGCAAGGTGCTGATCCCCACCCAGGCGCATATCCGCAACCTCAATGCCGCGCGGCTGGCCGCCGATGTGTGCGGCGTGCCGACCGTCCTTGTCGCCCGCACCGATGCCGAATCGGCCAAGCTCATCACCTCCGACATTGACGAGCGCGATCACGAGTTCCTGACCGGCGAGCGCACGCCCGAAGGCTTTTTCCGCCTGAAGGACGGCACCGGCGTCGATCACTGCATCAAGCGCGGCATCGCCTTTGCCGAACATGCCGATCTGCTGTGGTGGGAAACCTCGCACCCCAATCTGGAAGACGCCAAGCGCTTTGCCGAGGCGATCCAGAAGGCGCATCCGGGCAAGATGATGGCCTATAACTGCTCGCCCTCGTTCAACTGGGAAGCCAAGCTCGACCGCGACACCATCGCCAAGTTCCAGCGCGAGCTGGGGGCGATGGGCTATAAGTTCCAGTTCGTCACGCTGGCCGGCTTCCACCAGCTCAACTACGGCATGTTCGAACTGGCGCGCGGTTACAAGGATCGCGGCATGGCGGCCTATTCGGAGCTGCAACAGGCCGAGTTCGCCGCCGAGGTGAACGGCTATACCGCGACGCGCCACCAGCGCGAGGTCGGCACCGGCTATTTCGATCTGGTCGCCCAGGCGGTCGCGGGTGGCGAGGCGTCGACCACCGCGCTCGCCGAATCGACCGAGGCCGAACAGTTCCGCAAGACCGCGGCCTGAGCGCGCACCGCGCCACGATCGCTCCCATGGCCGCCCTGCCGGCCATGGGAGCGGATTTTTTGATCCATTCCGGTTCCGCAATGGATCGGATCGGCCGGTTTCGCGTTTCCCCTCCGTTACATGGGGGGAATGGCCGGTTGCGCGCCCCCGCATCGCAGTCGGGGAACGGGGCGGCAATGGGCGAACAGGCCTTTATGCGCGGGGGCGGCGAAATGGGTGCCCGGATCCGCGCCCATGACTGGTCGGCCTCGCCGCTCGGCCCGCCGCTGACATGGCCGGTGCCGCTGCGCATGATGCTGGGCCTGTGCCTCCAGTCCAGCTTTCCGACCGCCCTCTACTGGGGGCCGGACCATATCCTGCTGTATAACGACGCCTGGACGATCATCCCGGGCGAACGCCATCCGGCAGCACTCGGTCGCCCGGCCCGGCTGGTCTGGCCGGACATATGGGACGTGATCGCGCCGCAGATGCGCGACGTCTTCGAACGCGGCATCGGCTTTTCCGCGATCGACCAGATGCTGCCGATGCGGCGCCACGGCGCGCTGGAGCAGACCTATTGGGATTACAGCTTCACCCCGATCCGCGACGAGAGCGGGGCGGTGCTGGGCATATTCAACCAGGGCCGCGAGGTCACCGACCGGGTGCTGCAGTCGCGGCGCGACCGGCTGCTGGCCGAAATGGACGACCGGCTGCGCCAGGCCACGACCGAGGAACAGGCGCTCGACGCCGCGCTGGCGCTGATCGGCACCGGCTTCGGCGTCATCCGTGCCGGCTTTGCCGAACTGGAGGATATGAGCGATGCCGCGATCGTCCGCCGCTGCTGGACGGCGGGGGCGGTGCCTTTGTCCGGGCGGTTCGCGCCCGGCGCGTTCGGGGCCGGACTGTCCGCGACACTGCGCCGGGGCGAGGTGCTGCGGGTCGAGAGCCTTGACGATCTGGGCGAGACCGACGCGGCGGCGATCCAGCTGATGCAGGATCTGGACATCGCGGCCCTGCTTGCCGCGCCGGTGATCACCGACCGCGGCTATGCCGGGTCGATCTTCCTCCATTCCCCCGTCCCGCGGCGCTGGTTCGATCACGATGCCGCGCTGCTGCAACTCGCCGCCGGGCGGCTGTGGCGCGACCTTGCGCGCACGCGGGCCCAGGCGCGGCTGCGCGACAGCGAGCAGCGGCACCGGCTGATCTTTGAACAGGCGACCGACATCATGTTCACCGCGACGCTCGACCGGGTGATCACCGCCGCAAATCCGGCCGCCGGTGCCGCCCTCGGCCTGCCGGCGGCAGCGCTGGTCGGGCGGCCCCTGTCGGATTTCCTGCCCCCCGGCGAGGGCCGCCGCGCCTGGGCGAAGCTGCGCCCCCGGCGCGGCGGGCGCGGCGACGCCGGCGATCCCCGCCATCATGACGTCCGCGTGATCGGCGCGGACGGCCGGGCGATGCGCTGGGCGGTCAGTTCCACGCTGACGCTCAGCCATGACGGCACGCCCATCGGCCTGCATGCGATCGCCCGCGACGTCACCGCCGAGCGCGCGTTCGAGGACCGGCAGACGCTGCTGATCCATGAACTGAACCACCGGGTGAAAAACACGCTGGCGCTGGTCCAGGCGCTCGCCCGCCACAGCCTGAAGCCGGGGCGCGAGACCGGCCGGGCGGCGACGGACTTTCAGGGGCGGCTGGCGGCGCTGGCGGCGGCGCACGACCTGCTGACCCGCGAACAGTGGGAAGGCGCGACCCTGGCCGAACTGGTCCGGCGCGCGACCGGCCCGGTCGTGATGGAGGGTCACCGCATCTCCGCCGCCGGTCCCCATGCCGAACTGACGCCCAAGGCGGCGGTCGCGCTGGTGATGGCCCTGCACGAGCTGTCGACCAATGCGGTCAAATATGGCGCGCTGTCGGTGCCCGGCGGGCGGATCGGCATCGGCTGGCGGCTGGAGGGCGACAGGCTGCGCTTCGACTGGACGGAACTGGGCGGACCGGCGGTCGCCCCCCCGGCCGGGCGCGGGTTCGGCATCCGCATGATCGAACGCGCGCTCGCCTCCGACCTGGCGGCGCAGGTCAGGATCGATTTCGCCCCGGCCGGGCTGATCTGCACGATCGACGCGCCGGTCGCGCTCAATCTCAGAATGATATAGGAAAGGACCGATGATGACCGACGCCATGACCGGCCTGCGCATCCTGATCGTCGAGGACGAGGCGATCATCGCGATGATGGCCGAAGACATGCTGCTGGAACTGGGCGGCGATGTCGTCGGGATCGAGACCAGCCTTGCCGCGGCGCTCGACCGGGCCGGACGCGGCGATTTCGACATCGCCCTGCTCGACATGAACCTCAATGGCGACAACAGCCTGCCGGTTGCCGAGCGGCTGCGCGCACTGGGGCGACCGTTCGTGTTCACCACCGGCTATGGCAATGCCGGGCGGCCCGCAGGCTTCGACCGCGTGCCGCTGGTCTGCAAGCCCTATCGGACCGCCGATCTCGCCCAGGCGATTGCCGCCGCGATGACGGCGCAGCCGGCGGACTGATCCGCCGCCCGGTCAGCGCGGGGTCGTGGAGGGAGGAGGCACCGGGGCAGGCGTTGGCGGCGCGAGCAGATCGAGCGTCGCCACAGTGAGCGCCTCGGCCGCCGCGCCGATCACCGCTTCGGCGTCGGGGGCCCAGAACGGGCTGTGCAGCGACGGCAGCCGCGCCGGATCGCCGCCGGCTTCGTCCCATTTGGCGCGCGGCACGCCGCCGACCCAGAAGATGCTGCTCTTGATCCGGCCGGGATCGACGGCGCGATATTCGGGGAAATCCTCGCTCACCATCACCGGCCGCACCGGGCGGACGCGCTCGCCCCCGAAATGGGCGGTGAAGCGGCTGGCGAGACGCGCGGTCAGATCCTCGTCGTTGAACGTCGCCATGCCGCTTTGCGGGTCGACCGTCATCACCGGCATCAGCGCGTCGTCCAGCCCGGCGGCAATCGCCTCGCCGCGCGCCACCCGCGCGATCCCGGCCAGCAGCTTGGCGCGGGTTTCGGGGGCATAGCTGCGCACCGTCAGCTGCAACCGCACCTCGCTGGGGATGATGTTGTGCTTGGTGCCGCCATGGATCGACCCGACGGTCACCACCACCGCATCCTGGGGGTCGATTTCGCGCGCGACCAGCGTTTGCAGCGTGGTGACGATGCGTGCGGCAAGCACGATCGGATCGCGCGTCGTCGCGGGCGCGGCCCCATGCCCGCCCACGCCCCTGACCAGCAGATCGACGGTATCGACCGCCGCCAGCGCATAGCCGGGGGTATAGCCGATATGCCCCGCCGGCAGCGACGCCGAATCGTGAAAGGCAAGGACGTAATCGGGCCGGGGAAAGCGGGTATACAGCCCGTCCTTCAGCATCGCCTGCGCGCCGCCGACGGTTTCCTCTGCGGGCTGACCGATCATCACCACCGTGCCCGACCAGCGACCGCGCAGCGCCGCCAGCCGCCGGGCGGTCGCGATCCACGCGGTCATGTGCGTATCATGGCCGCAGGCGTGCATCACCGGCGTCTCCTGCCCGTCCGGCCCGCGCGCGCGCACCTTGCTGGCAAAATCAAGCCCAGTCTGTTCGGCGACCGGCAGCGCATCCATGTCGGCGCGCAGCATGACCACCGGGCCGGGGCCGTTGCGCATCACCGCGACGATTCCGGTGCCGCCGACCCCGGTCGTGACCTCAAACCCCGCCTTGCGCGCCTCGGCCGCCATGATCGCGGCCGAGCGCCGCTCCTGCCCCGACAGCTCGGGATTGGCGTGCAGATCGCGGTAGATGGCGATCAGCCCCGGCATGTCGCGCGCCAGATCGGCGGCGATGGCAGCGGGGGACTGGACAGCGGAGGACTGGGAAGTCGCCGCCGGTTGGGCGGCGAGCAGCAGGGACAGGGCGGCGATGACGGTCATGCGCACAAGGCTAGCAGCCCCGGCCCGGCGCGCCAGCCCCGATCTGCGGTCAGCCGGCGGGCAGGATCTCGATCACGTCGAACAGGCTTTCAAACGGCGGCGCGGGCAGGATGATCCGCCAGCGCGGCGCATCCGCCGTTCCGACCGATTCGACCAGCCCGGCCAGATCGCGGCCGCCATCGCGGCCATAGCCGATCGCGCGCACCTCGTCGCCCAGCGCCAGCGAGCCAAGGAACACCGGCGGCTGCGCCCCGCGGCCCGGATAGATGCGCCCGACCGGGCGCTGGACCGCGTCCAGCATCTGGAAGCGCAGCCGCCCGGCATTGTCCTCCACCCGGCACGGCGTCGCCATGCCGGCCGCAAAGGCGCGCGTCGCCCCCGGCCGCGCCCCCAGCTTGACGACGCGGCAGCGATACATGCCCGGCGGCGGCGCATCGGCGCGCCCGGCATCGGGATCGAGCAGCGCCCCTTCCCCGGCCAGCTGGGCGGCAAAGCCGGCGGCGCGCGCCGCCTCCAGCCCGGCAAGGAAGGTCGTGCGCCACTGGCGCAGGCGGATCAGATCGGCCGGGCGCGCCACCCGCCGCCAGTCCGCCCCGGCGGCGGGGGCCATTTCGGCGCGCAGCGGCGGCGCATCCTGCACCGGCGCGGCCTGAAGCGCGACTGGGGCCAGAATGAGCAAGCCGGCCGGCACGGCGCTACGCACGCGGATCATGCCGGTCAGGCCGCGGTCCAGCCGCCATCGACGGTCAGATTGGCCCCGGTGATCGAGGCGGCACCGTCGCCGCACAAGAACAGCGCCAGCGCCGCGACCTGTTCGGGGGTCACGAACTGCTTGGTCGGCTGGGCGGCGAGCAGCACGTCGTTGATCACCTGATCGCGCGTCAGCCCGCGCGTCGCCATGGTGTCGGGGATCTGCTTTTCGACCAGCGGCGTCCAGACATAGCCCGGGCTGATGCAATTGGCGGTGATGCCGGCCTGCGCGACTTCGAGCGCGACCGTCTTGATCAGCCCGGCCAGCCCGTGCTTGGCCGCGACATAGGCCGATTTATTGGGGCTGGCGACCAGCGAATGCGCCGAGGCGGTGGCGATGATCCGCCCCCAGCCGCGCGCCTGCATCGCCGGCAGCGCCGCGCGGATCAGATGGAAGGTCGAGCTGAGGTTGATCGCCAGGATCGCATCCCATTTGTCGACCGGAAACGCGCTGACCGGGGCGACATGCTGGATGCCGGCATTGCTGATCACGATGTCGGGCGCGCCCAGTTCGTCGGTGCAGCGGGCGACCATCGCCGCAATCTGGTCGGGCTGCGCCATATCGGCATCGCTGTAGCGCGCGGGCGCGCCGGCCAGCGCCTCCAGCGCCGCGCGCTCGGCCTCGATCGCGGCAGGGTCGCCAAAGCCGTTGATCATCACCGACACCCCCTCGGCGGCGAGCGCGCGGGCATAGGCCAGCCCGATGCCAGAGGTGGATCCGGTGATCAGCGCGATCTTGCCGGCAAGGGTCATGTGCTCAGGTCCTTCAGCTGCGGGTCAGGTCGAATGCGGCGGTTTCGCCGTTCAGGATGTTGCGGGCGAGCAGCGCGCTGGCATTGACCGACTGCATCACCGCGCCATGCCCGGCCGCCCAATGCTCGCGCATCGTGCGGGTGGAGAATTCATAATCGCGGGCGTCGCCTTCCCATGCATTGGGGCGGTGGATCAGATGGACGATGTTGACCGGATGCTCCTCGGCCAGCGCCTTCAGCGCCGCGATGTCGGGATCGCCGCACAGCTCGGCCGGCAGCTTGGCGAGCGCGCGGCGGATCAGCTCGCGCTCCTTGCGCAGCCGCAGCAGCTGGTCGCTGACCTGCCGGGTGCGGCTCGAAAAGCGGATTTCCTTGGCGCGCGCGATCACGTCTTCCATCGTGCGCGGCACCCGCCCTTCGGCCGGGAACAGATCGACCTGGAACACCAGCATCGGCGAGGTCTGCGTGTCCATCACCTCCTGCAACGGGGTGTTCGACACCAGCCCGCCATCCCAATAGAGCCGCCCGTCAATCTCGACCGGCGGCAGTCCCGGCGGCAGCGCGCCCGATGCCATGATGTGGCGCGCGTCGAGCCGTTCGCGGCGGTTGCTGAAATAGCGGAAATTGCCGCTTTCGATCTCGACCACGCCGACCGAGACATGGACCGGCCCGTCATTGAGCAGATCCCAGTCGACCAGCCGGTCGAGCGTGCGGGCAAGCGCGCGCGAATCATAGAAGCTGAGCGCATCGGGCGTCCCCGCCCGCGCCAGCGCCGGCGGCAGCGGGCGCGGCGCGAAGAACCCCGGCACCCCCATCAGCGCGACGAACCCGGCCGACCATTCGTGCAGCGCCTGCCGGGTCTGCGAATCGTCGAGCGCGGGGAAGCTGGGCAGCCAGCTGGTGACGAGCGACCAGAATTCGTGCAGCGCGGCGACGCGGCGGGCGGGCGGATTGCCCGCGATGATCGCCGCATTGACCGCGCCGATCGAAATGCCCGCGATCCGGTCGATGGCGATGCCGCGCTGGTCGAGCGCCTGATAGACGCCCGCCTGATAGGCACCGAGCGCGCCGCCGCCCTGCAGCACCAGCGCCACGCATTCGGGCAGCGGCAGCGCCGGTTCGCGCCGGCGACGGGGACGCCCGGGGGGCGGGTCTGCATCGGCCATCGAAAACCTCCTCGCAGCGCCCTTTCCCCTGTCGTAAGATGGCGCGACATGCAACCTTGGGCGCGGCCATGCGATCAGCATCCCGCCGATCCTTATACCGGGACCATGCCGATGCGCCTCGACGATTACCGGACCAGCGACAATGTCGGCGACCAGCGCGGGCAGGAATTCGGCGGCGGAGGCTTTGGGGGCGGAGGTTTCGGGAGCGGCGGACTGGGCCTGATCCTCGGGCTGGTCGGCAGCCGGTTCGGGCTGGGCGGGATCGTGGTGGTCGTGATCGGCGCGATGCTGCTCGGCATCAACCCGTTCGGCGGCGGCGGCGGACGACAGGCGGCCGGGCCGGCGACCAGCACCGCAATCGGCCAGAATGTCGCCGCCCGCGCCTGTGCGGTCGACGCCGCCAGCCGCTTTTCCTGTCAGGTGCTGGCCAGCACCGAGGACAGCTGGGCGCGCATCTTTGCCGAACGCGGCCAGACCTACCGCCCCGCCGGGTTCATTTTCTATGACGGGCGCGGCCAGTCGGGCTGCGGCGCGGCGCAGGCGGCGATGGGGCCGTTCTACTGCCCGAGCGACAACCGCATCTATCTGGACACCAGCTTTTACGCCGAGCTGCAGAACCGGTTCGGCGCGGCCGGGGATTTCGCCCAGGCCTATGTGATCGCGCACGAGGTCGGCCATCATGTCCAGGCGCTGACCGGGGTACTCGACCAGGCGCGCGCCGCGCAGGCCCGCACCGATGCGCGCGGCGGCAACCGCATCCAGGTGCGCGTCGAGCTGCAGGCCGACTGCTATGCCGGGGTGTGGGCGGCGCGCAACCGCGACCGGCTGGAACCCGGCGACATCGAGGAAGGGCTGCGCGCCGCCGCCGCGATCGGCGACGACACGCTGCAACGCGCGGCACAGGGCCGGGTGGTGCCCGAAAGCTTCACCCATGGCAGCGCGGCAGAACGCCAGACCTGGCTGAAACGCGGCCTGGACAGCGGCGACCCGGCCGTGTGCGACACATTTACGGGTGCGGTCTAAGGGGTGTTCAAGCCGGGCTGAACCGCGCGGCGAGGCGGGACACGCGGTAGATCAAAGGCCTGAAGGGATCGCGGCGGCGGGTTGGTTTGCGGCGCGCCTCGCGCCGGGTTTGTCTGTTGCGCGCCTTGCGGCGCGGGGGCGGCACCGGCCCGCACCCCCACCCGGCCTCCCAACGGCAGGTTACGCTATGGGAGGCCGGGTGGGGGTGCGGGC